>JAAYSI010000060.1 GCA_012524045.1 Peptococcaceae bacterium
CATAACTTCGGATTAAATGCCAAAATAAGTAGGCGCAAAAAATTTCAAGTGGTTTATCTGAAAGAAAGCGACCATATTTTCGATTTTTTGGCCTTGATCGGAGCCCACCAAGCAGTACTGGAGTTTGAAAATATTCGAATTCTCAAAGAAATGCGCAATCAGGTAAACAGAATAGTAAACTGTGAAACAGCCAATTTAAATAAAACGGTGGATGCCGCAGTCCGACAACTGGAAAATATCCGCTTAATTGAGCGAACTATCGGCTTAAAGGCTTTACCGGAAAACTTGCAGGAAATAGCCAGGCTGCGCTTAGAATTTCCGGACTCCAGCCTGAAAGAACTAGGCGAACATCTGCAGCCCAAGGTAAGTAAATCCGGAGTAAACCATCGTCTGCGCAAAATTGATGAGATTGCAGAAAAAATTTTAGCCAGTAACCAGGGTAAGCAGGCTCAGAACTAAATAGTAACAGGCAAAGGAGGGGATGGCCATGTCCAATACGCTCGGGCTATTTATTGAACAGAATAATAAATTGATAATATCACCACAAATGTACCAAGCTATAGAAATGATCCAATTAAGTGTACCGGAATTATTGGATTATATTAATAAAGAGCTTGTGGAAAACCCTTTGCTTGAAGCGGAAGATTCCGATAGAAATAATAGTGAAGTCGAAAATCAGCAACAAGAACCTGATCAATGGCTGGATAGTGTATTCGACGAGCTGTTACAAGAAGATAAGGATAATTGGGGAACAGCTCGGCACCGGCAAAACCAAGATGAGGTTACTTTTTTTGAAGGTTGTTGGTTCGATAACAGCAGTTTGCAAGAATATCTAATGGAGCAATTAAGATTTGTTCGCCATCGCCATAAACTCTCTCTCGAAGTTTATAGCGTGGCAGAGTTTATTATAGGAAATTTAGACCCGAACGGTTATCTAGCTTTGCCTATGGCGGAAGTGATAAACACTTTGAAGATCCCGGAAAAAACAGCGTATGAGGGACTTGGTATAGTACAAAAGCTAGATCCGCTTGGAGTAGGTGCTAGAGACCTAAAAGAATGTTTGCGTTTGCAATTCCCTTTACTTCCGGAGTGCCCGCCGCAAATGGAACTTTTGCTGGATTATCTTGATGATTTAGCTCTAGGGCATCTGAAAAAAATTGCGAATGCCTTAAAGGTGACTACCGATCAGGTAAGAATTATGGGAGAATTATTACGCTTATTGGATCCCAAACCGGGTAGCCGTTACGACCAAACAGCGGAGATTAGGTATATAATTCCGGATGCGGTAATTAAAAAAATTGGGAGTGAATACGTCGTTTTAGTAAACGAGAGCGATCTACCGCGAATCTCCATTAATGAAAACTACAGAAAGGCCCTTGAAGAACAACAAGGGCAAGAAGTAAAAAAATTTTTAAAAGAAAAGCTCCAGTCCGCTTTTAATCTGCTTAAAAACATTGAAAATCGCAGATCGACTATTCACAGTGTGCTGGAAGCCGTAGTAAGAAGACAGAGGGATTTTCTCGAATATGGGTCATCGGCCTTAAAACCCCTCACCATGAGAGAAATAGCTGAGGAACTCGGTTTACATGAATCGACTGTGAGTAGGGTGGCTGCTAACAAATATGTCCAAACACCCCGTGGGCTTTGTCCAATCAAATGTTTTTTTGCCGGTAGTATCGGGCAAACCTTGGAGGTCACTCCTGAGCGCATAAAAGATGATATAAAAAAATACATTGCGCAAGAAGACCCCAAAAAGCCATACTCCGACCAGGCTTTAGCGAATTTGTTTCAAGAAAACGGCATTGAAATAGCCCGAAGAACTATTGCTAAATATCGGGAGGAGTTAGGGATTCCGTCTTCCACTCTTCGAAGAAATCTACTTGCAAAGTAAATAAAGATATAGGAGCTGGCTATGGTAACTATTTCAATGGTAACGCAATTTCTCGGAGGACTTGGTCTCTTTTTATACGGTGTGCACACCACTTCTAACGGTTTACAGAAGATAGCGGCTAATAAGCTAAAAAGCATTTTAGAGTCCCTTACTAAAAAAACCTGGACAGCCACCTTATTCGGAATAGTAATGACTGTGGCCCTGCAAAGCAGTGCGGCTACAACTGTAATGATAGTAGAATTTGTTAATTCTGGGCTAATGACGTTGGTCCAGGCACTTGGGGTTTCGTTGGGTTCATCGGTAGGGACTTCTATCGTAATCCAACTTATTTCTTTTCGAATACTGGATTTTGCCCTATTTTTGATTTTTATTGGCTTTATTCTTTTATTGATAGTCAGGACCCAGCTTACCAGGCAGATCGGGCAAACTCTGATCGGCTTCGGTTGTATTTTTGTCGGTATGGCCTACCTTTCCGGAGCCTTTGCTCCGCTGAAAGATTCGCCGGAGATTTTTCAATTTTTATCCCAGTTCGGAACAAATCCTTTACTCGGAATTCTAATTAGTTTTTTGTTGACAGCATTAATTCAGAGCAGTGCTGCTTTTTTGGCTATTTTGATTTCCTTATCGAGCCAAGGTCTTTTGACCATTGAAGCTATTATTCCTTTAGTAATGGGCGCCCATATCGGTGGGACGACCACAACCCTAATATCTTCCCTCGGTGCTGAAAGGATTGATGCTAAAAGAGTGGCTATAGCAAACTGTACTTACCGAGTGGTGGCCACGATCCTCCTGTTCCCATTCTTCTCCTTGTTTGCCAAGCTAGTGGCCTGGTCTTCCGGGGATTTAGCCAGACAGGTTGCTAATGCCCATTTATTTTCGGCCATTTTTATGGTACTGGTCTTCTTACCCTTCAATCGTTATTTGGCTAAACTCTTGATTAAATATATACCCCAGAAGAAGGCGCCAATCCAGGAACCTAAGCCTATCTACATAACTAAATCAGCTTTGGAAGTGCCGACCTTGGCCCTGAGTCAAGCTCACAAGGAGATCCGTTGGATAGCCCATCGTATTTTAGATAATATGATCCAGTTGTTGCCGCGCTTGTTTTTAAGCGGGGATCCCAAATGGTTAAATGAAATGGAAAAAGCGGAGCAGCAGGTTGATTGGCACTATAATCAACTTTCGGCTTTTTTAAAAGATCTTTACTGGCGCAATATGACCAGTCAACAGATTGTTGAAAATCATGCCTTGAATGTGACAGCCAAGGAGTTTGAGGCCATAGCCGATAGTTTTATTGTGCTAGCCAGGCGCAGTTTAAAGATCTATCAAGATAAACTGGATATTGCGGAAACTGATTGGGTTATTTTGGAGGATATTTATATAGCTACTGCGGAAAACTACCTTACTTTGTTGAATTGCTTGGGTACCGGAAATAAGGACCTGGCAAAGAAAGTAATTGAAACCCAAGAAAAAATAATTCGAACCTATAATCTCTTTCAGGGAAATATCTATTGTCAGCTTCAAAACGGCTGCGCTACACCGGTTGATCATTTGCCGGATGAGGAACAATGGGCGGAAAATCTGTCCGAAGGCCAGAAGGCTATCCTGGAACTCGGCAACTGGTTTTATAAAATAGGGCAGCATATGGTCGGAATTGCTAGAGTATATCAAAATGAATAAATCTCTTGTCATCTTCTTAACTTTGATTTATTGTATGGTAAATGAAAGAGTAGCCGGCTTGATAAAATATTTTTGGAGGCGAGATCGTGCGAGTGGCAATAGTGGGTGCCGGGAAAGTAGGCTATACTCTAGCCCAACATCTGGCAGAGGAAAATCATGAAGTCGTGGTTATTGAAGAGGATGAGACAAGACGGAATGTGCTGCAGAGTAGCCTCGACGTTATGACCATCCTCGGCAATGGCGCAAGTCCTAGAGTCTTGATGAACCCGGATGTGCAGTCAGCTGATCTAATGATTGCCGTCACGGACAGTGATGAAGTCAATATGGTGGCTTGTATGGCAGCCAAACAAGTAGGGATTAAACAAACTATAGCCCGGGTTCGCAATATAGAGTATTTAGGTCAGCAAGAGGCAGATTTCCAGCAAAAGCTCGGTATCGATTTGACTATTAACCCTGAATATGCAACAGCGGTGGAGATAAGTAGAATACTGATGATTCCGGCAGCCATGGAAGTGGAAGACTTTGCCGGCGGCAAGGTAAGACTGCTTGAAGTAAGGCTGAATCAAAATTCCCCGTTTATTAATAAGACGTTGGCGAAATTAAACTTTCCCCCGAATGTTTTGGTAGTCGGAATTTTAAGAAACGGTATGACGATAATTCCCGGTGGGAATGACAAATTTAAAGCTCGTGACAATGTCTTTTTTATTGGCGAACCTTCAGCCTTAAAACAGCTTGATAGCGGCTATGCTGAAACTATCAGAAAAATTGAACGGGTGTTGATTATCGGAGCCGGGCGGATAGGCCGGCATTTGGC
>JAAYSI010000061.1 GCA_012524045.1 Peptococcaceae bacterium
CGTTCGTCCTGAGCCAGGATCAAACTCTCCGTAAAAAACTTCTACAGAGCTGATCTGTTCGCTCTTCTTTAAAACTCTTTTCTTGACGAGTCTAGCTTTATCTTATGCTTGTTGTTTAGTTTTCAAAGACCTAGTTACTAAGCGTAACGGAAGTATATTCTAGCAGATTAAATCATTTATGTCAACTGCCAAACTTCCCCTTTTTCATCCTCGGTATTTACATTTTTTGATGCCGTCCCGAGTGCTTTGTTATAATACCAGAGTTCAAAAATCCTTTCAACCGCACAAAAACATATTTAAATATAAATATCCCGATTTAAGCGGCATTTTCTTTGAAAATTCTCTAATTATCTAAAGGATAGTCTTTTTTATCAAAAAATATGTGTTATCTTTAAAAATAATTAAATAAAGATCATTGCACTTAATCTTCCCTTGGTTTCATGGTTGGAAAGAGGATAACATCACGAATGGAAGGGGAATCCGTAAGAAGCATTACCAGCCGATCTATACCAACACCAAGCCCACCGGTTGGGGGAAGACCGTACTCCAAAGCTTGAACAAAGTCTTCATCCATCATATGAGCTTCTTCGTCACCTTTTTCTCGTTCTTTCATTTGTTTCTCAAATCTTGCTCTTTGATCGATTGGATCATTTAACTCGGAAAAAGCATTACCCATCTCCCAGCCATAAATAAAGACCTCAAACCTGTCGGTATATTCCGGATTAACAGGATTGCGTTTAGCAAGAGGTGATATCTCCACAGGATGACCTATAATAAAAGTAGGCTGGATCAGCTTTGATTCAACAAATTCTTCAAAGAAGGCGTTTATTATTTTACCTTTAGAATCATCTTTTTTGACTTCGACGCCTTTTTCTCGGGCTAGTTCTCTTGCTTCCTCAACACTTTTTACTGCTCTAAAATCCACACCGGCATATTCTTTAATGGCATCAAGCATCTGGAGCCTACGCCAAGGTTTGGCAAAGTTAATTTTCTCGCCCTGATAAGTGATCTCCAAAGTATTATGTACCTTCTGAACAATGTAAACAACCATATCTTCCATTAGGTTCATAATATCCTCATAGTTAGCATAAGCCTGGTAGAGCTCCATCATAGTAAATTCAGGATTGTGTTTTATAGAAATTCCTTCATTCCGGAAATTGCGGCCTATTTCAAAGACTTTCTCAAAGCCGCCCACTATGAGTCTTTTTAGCGGTAGTTCTAAGGCTATACGTAAATAAAGGTCAATATCCAAAGCATTGTGATGGGTAATAAACGGCCGTGCTGCCGCTCCGCCCGGTATGGTCATCAAAGTCGGAGTTTCGACTTCAAGAAAGCCCTGTTGCTCAAGGTATTCGCGCATAGCTTTAATAATTTTACTCCGTACCATAAAAGTTTGCTTAACTTCATCGTTCATTATTAAGTCTAAATATCTCTGGCGGTATCTAATTTCTACATTGGTCAGTCCATGAAATTTTTCCGGCAAAGGTCTAAGGGATTTGGATAACATAGTAATTTCCTTGGCTCTTACCGAGATTTCCCCACGCTTAGTGCAAAAAACACTGCCTTTTACGCCAATAATATCCCCTATATCATAGCTAGTAAAAAGCTCAAAAGCCTCCTCGCCAACTTGATCCATCCTTGCATAAATCTGAATACGCCCGCTAATGTCCTTGATATGCGCAAAAGCAGCCTTTCCTTGAACGCGCTTGGACATAATTCTACCGGCTATAGCTACTTGCTGGTTTTCCAAGTCAGCAAAGTTCTCAATTATCTCAGCTGTTAAATGAGTGCGAATATAGCGATCAGCATAAGGCTCTACGCCTCGTTCTCTTAGCTTATGTAATTTTTCTATTCGAACTTTGATTAAATCGTTAATGTCATCGATGTTTGGCCCATTAAAACTATCCATCTTAATTCCCCCAAAATTTGCTATTGTTTATCATTATACAAATAAAAAACAATTGAAACAACTGCTTACACATATTCAAGAGTAGCTCGTAACATAATCTAATGCTACGAGCTACTTTAAGTTTAATTTAAGATCTCTTTTTCCAATATCAGATAAGCCCAAAACAATTAAGTGATAATAGTTAATGATAATTAGCGGATATCCAAAATCTGATAGCGCAAAACTCCGGCTGGAACAGTAACTTCTATAACGCTTCCTTTTTTTTGGCCCAGCACCGCACTGCCAACCGGTGATTCGTTAGAAATTTTATTGACAGCAGGATCAGCTTCGGCAGAACCCACAATTGTATATTCTTCTTCATCACCATATTCTATATCCTTAAGGACTATCGTACTGCCTAGTGAAACCTGATCTTTTCCTTCACAATCATCAATAACTTTAGCATTCCTTAACATCTTTTCCAGGGTTATAATTCTTCCCTCGATAAAGGCTTGTTCTGTTTTAGCGTCATCATACTCCGAATTTTCCGAGATATCACCAAATTCAATAGCTTGTTTTATCCGATCAGCAACTTCCCTTCTTTTCTGAGTTTTGAGAATCTCCAATTCCTCTTCCAATTTTTTAAGGCCGTCAAGTGTCAGTATTACTTCCTTTTCAGACATAAAAAATAACCCCTCCCTCTTCCTTCCTGAGGCTAGTTAAGATGTTTTATATGTGAAACATTATATACAATGCCGCAAAAAATATACATGTTAAAATATTTGTAGTTCTATAATACCTGGTATTATAAGTAACCCCCTTTCAGATGTCAAGCGAATTAAAAATATTTAAACTATTCTTAAGAACCAAAGGCTTTATAAAGTATTTGCTCCATTTCCTTTACTGATTTGCAGCTCATTATTTGGTTACGGTATTCAGCCGCATTCCTTTGGCCTTTAATATACCAAGCCGCATGTTTTCTCATCTCATTTAGGCCAATTTTTTCTCCTTTATACGAAACAAGCTTCTGAAAATGCTGCAAAAGAATTTGTAATTTTTCTTCTCTCTTGGGCTCGGGCAGGTGAGTGCCTGTCTCAAGAAAATGTTGAGTTCGACCAATCACCCAAGGATTCCCCAAAGCTGCGCGGCCAATCATCACGCCATCGCATCCGGTTTCCTTTAGCATATGCAAAGCATCCGCCGGGGTTACAATATCCCCGTTACCTATCACAGGAATATTCACTTTCTCCTTTATCTCTTTGATCCATTCCCATTCAGCTTTGCCTGAATAGTACTGTTCCCTTGTCCTGGCATGGATTGTAACCATCCTTACTCCAACATCCTGAAGGCTTAGCGCCAGCTCCGCAGCCACCAACTCACTATTATCCCAGCCCAACCTCATCTTTACGGTGACCGGGACATCGACCGCTCTACAGACCGCCTCGGCTATCCGTACAGCCAAAGGCAAATTTTTAAGCAAGGCGGCGCCTTCCCCGTTTCGCACTATCTTAGGAGTAGGACAACCCATATTAATATCTATAATATTAGCTCCTTTATGAACCACACGTTTTCCGGCTTCGGCCATAACCTCAGGCTCTGAGCCAAATAGTTGCACTATGCGCGGTTCCGGCTCTCCGGCTAAATCCAACATTCGTAATGTTTTGCTATTGTCGTATAACAAAGCTTTAGCACTTATCATTTCGGTGACACAGTATTTGCCACCTGTAAGTAGAGTTATCTCCCGGAAAGCTTTATCCGTAATACCGGCCATTGGTGCCAGAAAAACCGGTGTTTGTAATTCATAACTACCAATTTTCATAAGCCTTAAGTTCCCTTATCTCTACCAACATTTTTTTCATAAATAAGCAGTAAGCCTTCTAAGGTTAAATAGGGATCGACAATTTCGATCATCTCCGCACCGCCGAAAAACAGTTCGGCCAAGCCCCCAGTCGCAATTACTCTAGCCTTAGCTGAGAGCTCTTCTTTCATTAATTGAACAATTCTATCTATTTGACCGCAATAGCCATGGTAAATCCCGGCTTGTATCCCGCTCACTGTATTTTTACCAATCACTGTTCTTGTTTTCACAATCTCAACTCTGGGTAATTTGGAAGCCTTTTGAAATAAAGCCTCTGTAGAAATCCCAATCCCAGGTGTAATAGCTCCCCCTAGATATTCACCTTTTTCACCTATTGCGCAAAAAGTAGTGGCCGTACCAAAATCAACAATAATAAGGGGTCCACCGTATTTGTTAAGAGCAGCGACAGCATTCACTATACGGTCTGCTCCGACCTCTCGGGGATTTTCATAAACAATAGAAACACCGGTTTTTATTCCCGGTCCAACAATAAGCGGGTTTATCCCAAAATACTTTTTAATCATATGTTCCAGCGCCGGTGTGATAGGCGGAACAACTGAAGAAAGAATCGCCCCGGTTATACCGTGAAAATCTAAACCATACAGGTCAAATAAATTCCGAACTATTACTGCATATTCATCGACAGTCCTAGCTTTGTTAGTCGAAATCCTCCAATGGTTAAGAAGTGTTCTCTGCCGATAGACTCCAAGTACAATATTAGTGTTTCCGACGTCAACTACCAGGATCATTCCTATGCCCCCAGTCTTACCTATTAGGCTTAGATTTTACTTGCACATGTTAAATGTTTTTGCATGGACGGCTTCATCTCATCTACTACTATGGAGAAATCGATCGCTTTAACCGAATGGGTCAAACGGCCGACCGAAAGAACATCTACTCCCGTTTCAGCTATCTGTCTAATATTTTCTTCGTTTATTCCACCGGAAGCTTCAACAATAGCTTTACGGTCAATCAATTTGACAGCCGCCCGCATATCATCGAGCGACATATTATCTAACATAATAACATCCACACCGTACTCCAAAGCTTCCTTAACCTGTTCTAAGGTCTCGCATTCAACTTCTATCTTAACCATATGGCCGACTTTTTCTTTTACTCTTTGAATAGCTGTTTTTAAGCCGCCGACTGCAGCATGATGGTTATCCTTTAGCATTACCGCATCATACAGCCCAAAGCGGTGATTTACTCCGCCGCCAATTCTAACAGCGTATTTTTGTAAAGCTCTCATCCCAGGAATGGTTTTGCGCGTATCTACTACTTTTACTCCTAGATCTTCAACACGGTCAACAAGTTTGCGCGTAGCAGTGGCAATCCCGGAAAGGTGTTGCAAAAAATTAAGAGACGTCCGCTCAGCTTGAAGTATCGCAGCCAACGAACCTCTGATAACCATAATCAACATACCCGGTGTTATTAAATCTCCATCTTTGACCATTATTTCCGTTTCAATATTAGGATCAACCTTTTTAAAGACCCTAGCTGTTATTTCAACACCGCAAATAATTCCTTTTTCCTTCGCATATAGTTTGGCTTCTCCAAAATAATCTTCCGGAATAATTAAAGTACTTAAGTCACCGGTTCCAATATCTTCTTTCAAGGCCTGTTCGAGCAAATCTTCATATTGAAATAAAGCTAACAATATCTTCACCCCTTTTTAGTACCGAATGTTTTTGCCACCCTTCCCCAGCTGTCGGGAAATCACTCCGAAAATGACCGCCCCTACTTTCTTCCCTGGCCAAGGCTGCTCGAATAATGAGTGATGCCAGCGTAAGCATATTGGCCGTTTCAAGGTCGGAAATCTCTAAACTCGGAGAAAACTCTTGTCGGTACTTATCAATATCAGCCTGAGCTTTTAACAGCCCCTGTTTATCTCGAATTATGCCCACATACTGCCACATAATCTGCTGCATCTTTCTTCTAATTACAGTAGAATTTAGGGCAGTACTAGGACTGGATTCTCGAATTTTACTCTGCCAGTCCTCCGGTATTTGGAGTTCCTCCGGAACAGGCATAGGGCCTATTTCCTTTTTAAGAACTTCAGTAATGAGCGAGGCAAAAACTAAGCCGTCCAACAACGAGTTGCTGGCTAGGCGATTTGCCCCATGCAGGCCGTTACAAGCACATTCTCCGCAGGCAAAAAGATTGGGTAGACTAGTCCGCCCATTAATATCCACCTTAATCCCGCCCATCAGATAGTGCGCTGCCGGCCCAACCGGTACCGGGGTTGTAGATATATCAAATCCATAACTTAAACAGGTTTTATAAATACCTGGAAATCTTTCTTTAATTTTATCGAGACCAAGGCCGCGGAAATCAAGATAAATCGGCCCCTTTTCCATCTGACGCCAGTTAGCGCGGGCAACCACATCCCTTGGCGCAAGCTCCTGACCGTCAATATCCTCCATAAAACGCTTTCCTTCAGAATTTATAAGGACAGCTCCTTCGCCCCGCGCTGCTTCGGAGATCAGAAAGGTCGGAGCTCCGGCTATGTTTAAAGCGGTGGGATGAAACTGGACAAACTCCATATCCATAAGCTCCGCTCCGGCTCGGTAAGCTGCAGCAATACCATCGCCCGTTGTCACTTCGGGATTAGTCGTATAACGGTATAATTGCCCCAGCCCGCCGGTCGCAACAATAATTGCCCTAGCCAACCATATCTTTAACTTCAAGCTCGCACTGTCTAAAACCAGTACGCCACAGACCTGGTTTTGGGCATTCTTTAGGAAATCTATAACAAAATGATTTTCTTTTATTATTATATTGCGTTTACGCACAGCTGCAACCAAGGTTCGCTCTATTTCCAAACCGGTGGCGTCACCTTTAGCATGTAAAATCCTGCGACGGCTGTGGGCAGCCTCTTTGGCAAAGTCCAGGCTGCCTTGTCGTTTGTCAAATTCCACACCCAATTCTATTAATTCGCGGACACATTCCGGTCCTTTTTCCGTAAGAATTTTTACTACTTCTGAATTGCAAAGTTCCGCACCGGCATTGATTGTATCGACAAAATGGAATTCAGGTGAATCATCTTGATTTAAAGCTGCTGCTATGCCCCCTTGGGCATGTTCTGTGCTGCTTGCCATTATATCTCTTTTAGTCAAAACAGTTACTTCGAATTTATCGCATAGTTTAATGGCGGTAAACAAACCGGCAATACCGCTCCCAAGGACAAGTATTTCGGTTGTGTTAATCTCCATATCTTGGGGAAGCATATGGATTAAAAACTCATTGTCTTTCATTGTAAAATTACTCATCCTTAAAATCTTATTTCTTGACAGCCAGCATTTTTTCCAAAGCTCCAATAGCTTTTTCTCTAATTTCTTTAGGCACTGTTATCTTAGGCTCAAGATTAAGCAGGGAATCCCTGACCTTTTTTAAGTCGGTTTTTTTCATGTTCGGACAAACCATATTAGTGAGCATATAAAACTTCTTATCCGGACAACGTTTTTGAAGTTCATGTAGAATTCCGCATTCAGTACCTATGACAAATTCCTCAGCAGGAGAGCTTTCGGCATATTTAATTATTCCGGCTGTAGAGCCTACAAAATCTGCCTGCTGCCAAACTTCCACCCTACATTCCGGATGAACTAAAACCTTGGCCTGGGGATACTGCTCCCGGCTCTTAAGAACGTCATCTTTAGTAATTCTATGGTGAGTGGGACAAAAACCCGGCCAAACCTTTATCTCTCGACCGGTTTTTTCCGCAACATATTCCCCGAGATTTTGATCCGGTACAAATAAGATATCTTCGCCGGGCAGGGAATTGACTACTTTTTCTGCATTGGACGAAGTACAGCAAATATCGCTCTCTGCTTTCACTTCAGCAGAGGAGTTCACATAACATACCACTTTATAAGTAGGGAATTTAGCTTTTTCTTCCCTTAAAGACTGGGCATCAACCATGTCGGCCATTGGACAGCCGGCATCGGGTGCAGGTAACACAACAGTTTTATCAGGGGAAAGAATCGCAGCACTTTCAGCCATAAAATGGACCCCGCAAAAAACTATAACCTCAGCTTCAGTAGCCGCTGCTTGCTGAGCCAATTGCAACGAATCTCCAACAAAATCAGCAATATCCTGAACTTCCCCCGGCTGGTAATAATGGGCAAGGATCACAGCCTTTCTCTGTTTTCGCAAATCATTTATCTCCTGTATTAGCTGATTCCTCTCTAAATCGTTCATTCACCAGCTTCTCCTTTCTTTTGGCGCCTTTTTCTAAATTCTATGCTTACCTATCCTACGTGTCAAGTGTCAGGCCTGGGTTCCGTGTTTTTCCTCTGTAGTAATATCAGTGGGAGAATTATTCTGATCCACAAAAACTATTTTTGGAGAAAAAACTCGAGCTTCTTCTTCTGTCATGACCCCATAGGAAATAATTATAACTTCATCCCCAACCTGAACAAGCCGGGCCGCCGCTCCATTCAAGCAAATCATTCCGGAATGTCTCTCTCCGGGGATAACGTAAGTCTCCAATCTGGCGCCATTGTAGTTATTTACGACTTGAACGCGTTCATTGGGCAAAATATCCGCTTGTTCCATCAAATAAGAATCAATGGTAATACTTCCTACATAATTAAGGTTGGCTTCAGTCACTCGGGCCTTATGAATTTTAGATTTCATCATATATCTATACATTTCTCACACCTCTACAATAATATTATCTATTAATCGGGTCGAACCAAAATGAACTGCTAAAGCTATTACAACTGAACCGTTAATTTTTTCTACTTTTTCTAAGTTCTCAGCCTTCCGTATTTCTATGTATTCAATTTGCCCGTCTGATTCATTCCTTATTCTCTGCTCGATTGTATTTAGTATAACTTCAGGATTTCTTTCCCCGGCTTGAATCAACTCGGCAGCATTTCGCAAAGAGTTAAACAAGACCGGAGCCTGTTTGCGCTGCTCAGGATTAAGGTAAGAATTACGCGAACTTAGAGCTAAACCATCCGCTTCTCTTATAGTTGGCATTAATGCTATTTTTAACGGTATATTTAAGTCTTTAACCATCTGCTTGATAACAATGAATTGTTGATAATCCTTCTGGCCAAAATAAGCTACATCCGGCAAAACAATATTAAACAACTTATTAACCACAGTAGCTACCCCTTGAAAATGCCCAGGGCGATGAGCGCCACATAGCTCGGCTGATACTTTCGTTACATTTACAGTCGTTAAGCTCTCACCTTCGGGGTACATTTCCTGTACTGAAGGGACAAACAATAAGTCAACCCCGGCTTCCTGAGCCAGTCTGCTGTCTCTAATCAGGTCACGCGGATATCTATCATAATCCTCATTAGGGCCGAATTGTAAAGGATTTACAAAAATGCTCATAACAATATAATTTCGTTCATGCTCTTCATCACCTTGGCGGGCGGCTTCAACCATGGATAAGTGTCCGTAATGTAGAAAGCCCATAGTAGGAATTAGGACAATGGTTTTGCCTTGGTTTCGAGCTTGTTTCACATTTTCCCTTAAGACAGCTATATATTCAGTAATTTTCATGACAATTATCTCCTTTTGCTTTAATCTAACCTATTTGTTAGAGTGGCATTCCAGTAACTGTTCCAAACGTTCCAGCGCCTCTGGACTATAGCTCGTTTGATTTACCAATTTCTTTTCTTTACCTAGTTCCAAGGCTAAGCTGCCTAGCCCTTTATAAATCTGCTGTAAATCGGGTGGCATTTCCTGAAGATGTTTGGCCACCACTTCTGTGTCCCCACGGGCTATAGGGCCAGTTAGGGCTCGGGCTAAGCCGTCCTTGGCAATGTTTTGGTAGGAGCCATGTAGCAAAGGCAGTAAAGATTTTAACGCATCTTCTCTGTTTATGCCGGCTTGTTCAAAAAGCTTTACCGCCATTAAAACCAAAGAAACCAAGTAGTTGGAGGCAACAACCGCACCCGCATGGTAGAGGGTTTTTTTCTCTGGATCTATCTTGTGGGGGATCCCACCTAAAAGACTGACCAGCTGTTCCCCATATTGCTCACTCTGCCGATCACTGCCTTCGACCCCAAAATGGGTTCCGGGAATTAGAGTTAGCGCATTCTCCACGCTGGCAAAAGCCTGCAAAGGATGGATGGATAAATAAGAAACCTGCAAAGCAGGATCATGGCACATTATTGCAGACTTATGCGAACCTGAACAATGAATCCAAATCTGAGCATTTTTACGCTGCTTTAATAAAGTTAATTTTTTAGCTACCTTGCTTATTGAACCGTCTTGAGTAGTAATAAACAAAAGGTCCGCTTCTAAGGATATTTGCGCAAGATCCAAGTGTTTTTTAGGAAGGTACTCACAAAAATTTTCATATGATTTTGCGCTGCGCGTATTAACCCCTATACATTCTAGGCCTTTATTCTCCAGGACAACTGCTAAAGCAGTCCCTACTATCCCTGTCCCGATTATCGCAAATTTTTTCTTTAACAAAAAAACACCTCATTTTACGGGTGAAGGTGTCTAAGAGATAACAATATTCTAAGCTGCCTTCACCGTCTCAGTATATCCTATCCAAGCGGCTAATTTGCATACAAAAAAACAGGTTAAATTAGAATAATATTTTAGAATAATATTAGCGTATTTTGAATTAGAAATTTGGTACAATTCCGAAGATATTGTCCAACTCAAGTTTATTATAATCCATTACTTCCAGAAAAAAAAGAAATTCTTAAAGGCTTCCTGGCATAAAAGATTTTAATTGAGCAATTTAACTTTACCTTCCCCTTTTACCTCTGTAACAGATCGGCCGGAAGGGAGAATAAGATCCGGCGCGATTTCCCGTAAAGGAGCTAGCACAAACTCCCTAACTTCCAGGTAAGGGTGTGGGATGATTAATTTATCACTGGTAAACTTTAAATCACCGTAAATAAGAATATCAATATCTATAGTCCTTGGGCCCCAATGCACCGAACGTTGACGCCCTAAACTGTTTTCTATATTCTGACACTCTGCCAAAAGCTGTTCGGGACTAAGAGTGGTCTGAAATTCCACTACATTATTAATGAAAGAATTTTGCTTAACCCCACCCCAAGCTTCTGTTTCATAGAAAGCGGAAATCTTCGTTATTCGCGAATTAGGCAGCTTTGCTAATAAATCCATAGCTCTTGTCAAGTATTGCTGCCTATCCCCAACATTGCTGCCAAGACTTAAATAACAGATCATTTACGGCCACCTCGCCATATTTCCACCGAGACATCCCTGATAATCCCCGGAATAGGCGCATTGGGCTTATGCACTTCCACTCGGACCCTTTCGCAAGGAAATTCCTTTAAAACCCTGTCCGCAATTGCTTCAGCTACAGTTTCGATCAGTTTATATTTTTTGTTTTCCATACAGTCTTTGATTACAGCATACACTTCTGCATAGTTAATGGTTCGGTCAATACTGTCTGAATCTATAGGCCAAATTGCCGGGTACATATCTATATCGACTATGAACTTTTGGCCCAGGCCATTTTCAGCCGGCAAAACCCCATGATAAGCATAAAATTCTAAGCCGCGCAAATGAATAATGTTATCTTCCCTCATAAAGCTCTCCCTTCGTCCTACGAATAATCTGGTCAGCCATTGTTATCGCTTTTTTATGTTCCAACACATCGTGCACCCGGAGAATGTCCACTCCGGCTACCACACCTAAAGTCCCTAAAGCAAGGGTCGGCTCCAGTCTCTCTTCAACCGGAAGATTCAGGGTGTTGCCAATCACTGATTTGCGGGATACGCCTAGCAAAAAAGGATAGCCTAGAGTTTTAAATTCGTTCAATCTACTGATTACTTCCATATTTTGCTCCGGTGTCTTCCCGAAGCCTATACCGGGGTCAAGGATGATCCTGTTTTCCTTTATCCCGTTTTTAAGCGCCAGTTCAATACTCTGCTCCAAAAATTCCATGATTTCGCCAAGCAAATTTTGGTATTCCTTCTCGTTCTTATTGTGCATCAACACAACCGCAGCTTGGGATTGTCCGATAGTTTTAGCCATATCCGGATCCTTTTGTAAACCCCAGATATCATTAATAATATGAACTCCAAGATTTAAAGCCTTCTCCGCTACCTTCGCTTTCTGAGTATCCACTGAGACCGGAACGGGACAATTGGGAACAAGTTCTTTTAAGACTGGTTCCAGCCTGGCCCACTCTTCTTCCGCGCTAATTTCCGTATGCCCAGGACGGGTAGATTCCGCTCCAATATCCAGAATGTCTGCCCCTTCCTGGATTAATCTTTCCGCCTGACTGAGCGCCGCTTCTACGGCCAGATATCTGCCCCCATCCGAAAAAGAATCCGGTGTGATATTTAAAATTCCCATCAACAGAGTTTTGGAGCCAAGTTCTAATTGTTTTCCATTACAGTCAAGATGCGTAATCGGCGCCTTTTCTAAATTAGCCAAGAGAATGTTTAATGCTTCGGCTATTTTCTTTAGCCTCTTGAAGGGTTGGGCCTTGAGTTTTATCGCCAGTCTTTTTAGTTGTTTATATGTACCCAGTAAGACCACATCCGTGGTATCAACGGTACCAGTTATTAGATTGCGATTAACGGCAGCGTCCCCTCCTAAAGCCAGCATTTCCTGCTTCAAAATATGGGCTGCCGAAGTAGGTACTTTTTCCAGTTTAATAACCCGAGTTACGGCTTTACCGACCATATAAGGTATTCCGCCGTCGTCGACTCCAATCTGCTCAAGCACTTTCCGGGCCTGAGCGACGTTATTCACCTCAAGCCACCGCATATTGTAAGGCCTCAATTAAGTTCCTCCTTAAATTCGATAATAAGCTCAATAATTATTACTATTCTTAATGATTCTACCGTATCTTAACCGCAGTAGGCAACAAAAATTGACAAATAATATTAGGAGCACAGGTCTACCTTAACCTAACCTGTGCTCGTTTAGATAAATAAACTATTTACTCTAATAAAGTTAAGATCTCCTCAATCAATTCCCTATCTATCTTAAGCACTTGCTCCGTCAGCATGGCCATTTGAGGATAGAAGTAATGGGTTTTGCTTTGTTGAATCTGTTCGGCAAAATCATCGATCCATAATAGTAAATGTTCATCTAAGAATGCCTTCTGATCCAGCAAGACTTTCCTTACTTCCTCATCTCTTTCTTCTTCGAAATGTTTGCTTGCCAATTCCGCTAAATGGGCCATAAAATCCAGTTCCAAAGCAAGATGATCATCCGCTTCGTGCGGATAATTGGCCGGTAAAAAGTTATATTTAAGATAAGCTTGGCGTACTTTTAAGGTGCTCTCTTGAAATATCAAACGTTCTTTGGTCGTGTATACTGATTCCCAAGGGGGTGCCGGCAGTTTATCTGGTCCTATCATTAAGTATGTATATTCACTTCTGAGCTTGTCCAACAAGTCCTCAGCGTTATCTTTGAGCTTTTGATCTAATTCAGTCAACAAATCGAAATAATCGTCGGATTTAGGATCATTTTCCTCAAGGATGAGCTGTAGAGATTCTTTGGTATGTTCCCCTGTTACAATCTCTAACAACTCCCGTTTGGGCTCATCACCAAATACCCTTTGTAATAACTTATACAGATAACTGCGATTAGAAAGCAAAATAGCAATGCTATCTTTTTGGGTACTCATTTTATCTACCGCCTATCTTTATTTTTTTACATAACTAGCCTATTATTTTTTCTCCAAATTTGTAACCCACACTCCAAACTGTCTGCAAATATTTAGGTTTAGAGGGGTCATCTTCAATTTTTTCCCGAATTTTACGAATAAATACAGCTATGGTAGTTAGTTCACCTACGTAATCATCGCCCCAAGCATGTGAAAGCAACTGTTCACGGGTAAAGACTTCACCCGGACTGGCCGCCATGTAAGCCAGAATTTTAAACTCTTTTGGTGTTAAGTCTATCTTTTTTCCTCTTTTCTTTACTTCAAATTTATTAAAATAAATCTCTAAATCCCCTAATTTACAGTAATTCCTATTTACCTGGAGAGGTTTTTGTTCTCTTTTACGACGTAATAATGCTTCGATCCGTAAAGACAATTCCATTGAGCTAAAGGGTTTTACTAAGTAATCGTCTGCACCTGCCCGGAAACCAACGCTTTTATCAACAATATCTCCTTTGGCCGATAAAAATATGATTGGCAAGTCATTGCCGCTTTCTCGTATTTTGGTGCAAACCTCAAATCCGTTTAACTTCGGCATCATCACATCAAGGATTAGCAGATCGGGCTTCTCATCTTCAAGTACTTCTAAAGCCTCCGCTCCATCCGCGGCATAACAGAACTCATAACCTTCTTCAGTTACGATATGCTCAACGACAGTGCGAATACTCTGCTCATCATCAACCAGCATAATCTTCACTCAAATCCCTCCCTTGGCCTGCCGGAATACCTACTGTAAATAGGCTTCCTTTTTCTATCTCACTAGCCACTTTGATCCAGCCACCGTGAAGCTCAGCAAACTCCTTAGCTAAAGCTAATCCTAAGCCACTTCCGTTATATTGCCGGTAAATAGAAGAATCGCTTTGAACAAATTTGCCAAAAATATAGGGCTGATCCTCTTTACGAATTCCGATTCCATTATCTTGAACATTGATTAATATTTCATCTTTATCTTTATCGAATGCAACCCAAACTTTGATTTCACCCCCTTCCGGTGTGAATTTTATAGCATTACCTACCAGGTTGGCAACAATTTGACGCAACTTCTCTCTATCGGCATTAAGCAATGGCACGTCTCGCTCGACTAGGCTGGAATAGCTGATGTTCTTTTTATCAGCCAATGGTTGAATAACGCTATCCACGGCATTAATTACATCTACCATATCAATAGGTTCTAATAACAGCTCAATCTTTCCGGCCTCAAGACGAGCCATATCTAAAATATTATTAATCAGATTCAATAGCACTTGACTATTGTTTTTAATCTCCTGGACAACACGCAACTCTTTCTCCGTCTTAGGGCTTTTATCCCTTTCCAAAAGCTCAGCAAAAGCAATAATTGAAGTAAGTGGTGTACGCAACTCATGGCTCATAATAGCCATGAAATCGGACTTATATTGGTTATCCTGTCGTAAACGGCGATTAGCTTCCTCCAATTGAATTCTTTGGCTTTCTAAAATACTATTGGCTCGAGCCAAATCTTCCGTACGCTGCTCTACTTTCTTTTCTAGGCTGGTATATAAATTATTGAGCTGTACAGTCATATCGTTAAAATGCTCTGCTAAATCCTTTATCTCCCCTACAGCTTTAATATTTTCAAAATTAATAGCCAATTGTCCTTCTTTTATCTTTTCAATATTATTCTTAAATTTTCTCAGTGGATTAGTTACAAGGGTGGCAGTGGCATAGTATATTAGCAGAATAAAAAGCAAAGTGAGTATAAAAAAGAAAGTAACTTCCCTAATAACATTTACCCTAGTGTTTTCTTTATAGATGTCAATAGGCATCACAATACTGATCGCGCCGGCTAAATCCCCTATTTTCCAGCCTTCTTTAGGGTAGCCTAACACATCTAATTCTCCTGCGGGCTCCCCATGACATTCTAAACAGCTGCTTTCAATCGTCATAGGAGACAAATAGCGAAAGACCTCTTGTCCCTGATACAATACGATATCGTAATATTCCTTTATCTCTCTGTTTTCTAAAAATAAGTTTAAGCCCTCGGTTTCAAATTCATCCGGTATATCGGCTTTATTACGGGGATTAAAATTGGTATAGCGAATTGTGTAATCGGTTTTTTCGCCAAATATTTTGCCAATGCTCTTACCTACAAGGGAACAATGCAAACCCTTAAAATCATAGTTGCCATCACTATCATAATTGATTACATTCTGATTTATTGAGATAAATTCCCACACAGCATCTAATTGTTGGGAAAGAACATAAGCTTTTTCTCTCATTTGAGTCTTAGCTTGCTTTTGTTGGCTGTTGCTGCTCCAAATTAAATTAAGTACAAGCGAAACCGCTAAAATCCCAACCATCAGTATGATGAATCGGGTTCGTAAACGAACCTTATCCAGCCACTTATCCACCCTAGCACCTCCGGCAGCAAACCAAATTGTCATAATTATTGTAACATAAATTCGAACTTGGGCATATCAACTCTAGAGGAGCAATAGTCCAAAAAAAATAACTTAAGGGAGTAAAAAAATAGGGAGTACCAATAAGCGATACTCCCCATTCCTTGTTTTTTATGATAAACCAACGCCGGTAACTACCATCGCCGCATAGAATAGATATCTTCCAACTATTTGGCCTACCAAGAGTAAGATAGTGCTACTCAATACAATGTTAGTCACCAGTTTAGATAATTCATCTTTGACCATCCAAAGTAGCAGTAAGGCACCGGCAAGTATGAAGATCCATTTGAAAGCATTAGCTACAGCCATATTACCTAAAATCGCTAAACTGCTATGTGCAGCTGCACTGGAGCTTGCACCCAACGCAATAAGACTGGGTACTACTGCAGCCACTTGAAGAATTACTGCTAGGGCCACTGCCAAAGCAATTATTTTTTTCATGGTTGCCATTTCTGCAATTTCTTTGATGCTTAAGAGAAGGAAGAGGATAGCACCCATTGAAAGGGTTGCGGCATAGAACTCGACAAGGGTCGCTATACTTTGCCAAAAGGGTACACTACTGCTACTGTAGATAGCTGCCATGAAGAACACATCTATTAAACCAACTACCGCAGCAGCAGCCGCTAATCCACTTATTGCACTCTTATTTTGAGGTTTAGCATAGATTAATACTACCATCAAAATTGCTAGAAGGATAAATATAGCAGTAAACCAGATCTCCCGGCTCAGCCAAGAGGAACCAAACTGATAAAGTGCTTTGATTGCACTGAAAGGCTTGCCCAGATGCATAAGCGAAGCAACTGCACCAACTATCCCTAAAACTGTTGCCGCAATAGTAGCATTTTTAAATATCTTTTCTTTGTTTAAAAGTCTTCCGATGGCTACAAATATCATGATACCGATAGCGGCCTGCACGCAGATAGAGAATATAGTTAAAGCTAGATGTTCCATTCGCTATACCTCCTTTACCTTATAGTTAAAATCCAAAGCATAAACATTGGCTTTGATTAATAGAGACGGCTTTGTCGCCTCTGCTGAGGGCAAGACCGAAATTTCATTGACCAAATCCGTTCCGTATTCCTTCTTTAATTCATCTATGTCGCCAAACTTCAGACAGCGCATAGGGCAAGCATCTACACAGGCAGGGTTTTCTCCCGCATCGCGCAAATCTTTACAAGTATCGCATTTTCCTATAATATTCTTGTCTTCCAAATACTGCGGAACACTATAAGGGCAGTTCCACATGCAGTATTTACAGCCTATACAAAGATCTTTATTATGTTGAACAGTCCCATCTTCAGCATAATGCATGGCCCCGGTGGGACAGCCAGCTACACATTTAGCTTCGGCGCAATGGTTGCAACTTGTGGAAAGGTAAAATCCTCCTACATTTGGATATATTCCACCTTCAAAATTCATTACCTTACGATATAATTCTCCAACTTTCAAATCGTTCTTATCTTTACAGGCAATTTGGCATGCTTTGCATCCCTTACATTCAAGCATGTTAAAATAAAATCCTTTTTGACCCATCAGATGTCACCCCCTAAAAGATAATTCGTTGTTTCCACTGAGCGTCCGGTATTAGCGGTTCACCGTCGTATTTTTCAACCCGAACAATTGTGGTATTCCAAGGTTCTTCACCCTGGCCGCTTAAACGAGCGCCACAAAGAATGTTGGTAGCACCGGCTTTATCAATTCCGGTTTCTTCATCAAGCTCTACCCAAGCGCCTTCGCCAAGGGTTACTACGCCCGGCATCAAAGTCTCGGATAAACTAAGCAGACGAATGCATTTTCCATAGGCGCTCTCAATTAAAACAGTATCTCCTTCTTTAAGACCAAGGGCTTCGGCATCTCTTGTATTCATCATAAACTCCTGGGGATAGGCTTCTCTAAGCTGAGGGACATTATCATAGGTGGAATGAGAACGTCTTCCATAATGGATGGTAATCAATTGGAATGGGTATTTGCCTTTCTTCTTGCTTTCCCAATCCTCAAAAGTTGCTTCATAGCCATCCAGAGGCGGTTCATATTTGGCAATAGGCGGTACCGTCGTTAAGCCATATAAAGCTATTTTGTCAGATAGGGCTTGACAGTGAATTTCTAACTTACCGCTTTTGGTCGAAAGCGGATTAGCTTCAGGGTCTCTCACGAAGTCTTCTCCTTGAACAACTGTAAGGTTATCCTTAGGAGATCTCGGTACCTGATAGACACCCTGCTCCAGTAAATCTTTCAAAGCAATCTTGCCTTGTTGAGGCTCTCCCTGAACATTCCATTCTTGGATGTCTTGAGGCGTAATTGTTACCAGCGGCTCATAATTTTCACCATCTTCCGCGATAACTTGAGCACCGGCCAAACTGTTGAAGAATTGTTGTTTGGGACTGATGGGATATATTTCGTCAGGATTAAGACCTAAACGTTTAGCAAGCTCTCGATCTATCCATTCTTCTGTTTTTGCTTCATAAAGAGGCTCCACTACTTTTTCTGCAATAAAGATTGCTTCCGGATTTCCTTGATAAATTTTTCCTTCTTTTTCCCACTCCGTAGTTGCAGGTAATACAATATCCGCATACTTGGAGATGGTTGAAAGAACAATATCATTGGTTACGACGAAATCGACTTTACGGAAAGCTTCAATACCTTTATTTATATCCGAGGATTGGTTCAAGAAGTTATAGCCGTAGCCATCGCGGACCAGCCAAATTAAACGGATATCGCAAGGAACTTTTCCTCGGCCGTTAGTGCCGGTGTATTCACCCTTTAAGATAGCGTCATAGGTCTCACAATAAGCCATGCCATGGGCATCCGGATTGGTCGGATTGGCCCAACGATAGCCGTCATAGGGTCCGTAGGTTGCATCGGGAAAGAGTGGATTAACAGCAGGCGGAAGGCCGTTGCTTCCACTTCTGACCAAGGTTTTCCCGCCATAACTCTGGCCGGGCGCATAATTCATCGTCCAGACGCCGGCCCCGGGTTTCCCTACGTTTCCGGTCATCCAGCCAACGGTTAAAAAGGCCTGACAGAATTGTTGTCCACGGTAGGTACGGGCAGGAGCAAAGGAAGAAGTAAAAATCATCGGTTTTGTTGTAGCAATTTCCGTGGCAAACTCCCGAATAAGCTGAGGGGCTGCTCCACAGATCTCCGAAGCCCATTCCGGGGTCTTGGGCACACCATCATAAGTACCTAAAACATAATCTTTAAAGTTCTCTTTAGGGTCTGCTCCCTCCGGCATATGATCCGCATCAAAACCCACTGTGCAGCGATCCAGGAACTCCTGATCATGGAGATTGTTTTCAATCATATGATAGGCCATACCTAAAAGTAAAGCTGTATCAGTCCCCGGTCGGCAAGGAATATGTTTATCAGCTAAGAGTCTTACTGTCGGGGAGACTAGAGGATCCACAATAATAAATTTCGCTCCGGCTTTTTTAGCCTGCAGCAAATTATAGGTTGGGTTCCCTAAGCTGGAGCGGGCGGGGTTGGCCCCCCATAACACAATGAGCTTGGCATTTCGCCAATCAAGGCGGTCATTGGCCTTCCAGGAAAAGAAGCCCGTCATACATTCCTGAACCACACCCCAGGCTCCGGATGAAGATGAACCCCATCTTACAAGGCCGCCACCGTAAAAGTTTAATAAGCGGCTGGTTCCAAGAATCGATTTATTGCCATATTGTTCTTTTATGCGTTTTAGTTCTGCGGCTACTAAGTCCAGTGCTTCATCCCAAGATATTCGCACCCATTCGTCTCTGCCCCGCAATTCCTTCTTGCCACCACCGGGCTCCCAGTGTTTTCGCTTCATCGGATATTTCAAACGATCTGCTCCGAACACATGAAATCTCTGGGCACGCCCCCGATGACAACCTCTTTGCTGTGGGTAATCTGGGCTATCTTCATGAGTATCGTCTGTTTTCTGTCTAACAACAACTCCGTCCACCACTAAAGCTTTATTTAGACATCGGCCCCCACAGTTATGCCAACAAGCAGCAGTGACCCATTTTCCCTCTTTTTCAGCCACAGCAACATCAGTACTTCCTACGCTTGAAAGACTATTTCCGCAACCTGTCAAGGCTAAACTTGCTGCACCTGCCGCGCTGGCTGCTAAGAATTTTCTCCGGCTCAATTTTTTATTTATTACGCCGTTGATAAGATTTCCCATACTTTTTTCCTCCTTTTTAAAGTATTGTCTAAAATACTCTCCTCGTTAACCTCCTTAGAAGTTTTTAGCTAAGAAAGATAATAATTACAAAAAATAGGATTCTATCCTGTGAAAATTTTATCAAATTCAGCTCAGGAACTCTA
>JAAYSI010000309.1 GCA_012524045.1 Peptococcaceae bacterium
AATTGCGTATTCCGGATTATCCGGACGGCAGTTCCGGAAACATCCGGACATTAAACCGGACTATCCGGACACCTTGTCATTTAATTTGATTTTATAAAAAAGCTGTACTTAATGCAATTCTTTTCGCATTTTGTTAAAGTTTATACTGATACCCCTCAAGTATTTTATTTAAAAGATTAGCCCTCTTTTTACCTATACGGTTTAACACGGTAGGGTTCAACTCCTGAGCATTAAAAAGCATTTCCGGGTAGCTATTTGCGTAGTGTAAAACTAGCTTTTTCAGTTCTTCAAGCCCTATTTTCCTAGATAGGTAAGCATCACAAGCAGATTTTATTTCTCCAGCAAGCATTTTAACTGTAGTTGGATACAATAGAAACGCCATTTTGCACCTACTTTCCGTACGATTTTCGTATTTTTGCACCCATTTTTGTACCGTAATTGTACCTCAAATTCTTCCTGTTTGCAATATCTTTTATTATTAATCACTATGTTCTGCTTCTCTAATCATCTTTTCAGCCATTACCTCCCGCATAGACTTCTTTGAGTCCAGAGCAAGGATATATGCATTATGAACTATCCTGTCCATAATTGCATCTGCTATTGTAGGGTCAGGAAACAAATCATACCAATGAGTATGAGGAATCTGTCCGGAAAGAATCGTAGAAGCTTTATTGTATCTGCTTTCTGCAACTTCAAGTATATCCCTGCTTTCTTCTAATGTGTATGATTTTAATCCTATATCATCTAAAATCAAAAGCTTTACATTTTGAAGCTGGTTCATAAACTTGCTATATATATTTTCATTTTTCGCATCTTGTATTTCAAGTAAGAGTTCCGGAATACGGTAGTATTTAACGGTATAACCATGACGGCAAGCACTGTTACCCAATGCACATGCTAAAAATGTTTTTCCGCTTCCGGTTTTTCCTGTAATCACTATATTTAATTTCTGAATAATGTAGGTACAGGTAGAAAGAGTTTGCAGAGTCTTTTTATCAATCTTCCGGTCCGAAGTATAGTCTATATCCTCAATGCATGCATTAATACTAAAAGATGCTTTATGTATATATCTTTTGATTCTTGAGTTTTTTCTTGACTCCCATTCTTTTTCAACCATAATACCGAGCCTCTCCTCGAAAGACAACTCTCTTAAAGCCGGATCTGAATCACTCAGTAGTTGAGCCATAACTTTAAGTTTCATATCTCTTAATTTTTCTATAGTTGGGTTAATTAACATATATACCACCTCCTGAGTAAGCACTGCTTCCTCTTACATTTTCATGATGAATAATTGTATCAGCCTGCTTCTTTGAGGAATTGTTAATAACTTGCTTAAGGATAATATTAAAATATTTGAATGAGAAAACATTTTTATCTATAGCCTCTTTACTGGCAGTTTCCATTATTTCGGCTGAATGACTTTTAGCAAGCCTCATAATACCCATACAAGCGCGATAACCCTGAACAGGATAATCACTGTTTTCAAGAATCTTTTTGATTAATTCCCGGGTATTAGGACCGGTTTTTTCTGCCCACGATAGAAAACGTTCAGAATTCCATGCATAAATTGCTTTATGCTCTTCGGGCATATGTTCCTCTAATGTTCTGTACCGATTAAATTTGTCATAATTCCTGGTGTGTACCGCTATCCTCTCGTTTCCTATATATACTTCTATAGTTTTTGAAGATGCCCTAACCCAACATTTGTGATTTGCATAGGAGTAATGAACACTGTAGAAAAACCCTTTATATTCAACATGATAATTAAATGCAACTCTTGTTTCCACCCAGTCGCAATACTCATATTTTGTTGCCGGCAATGGCTGCAGACAAGGTTTATCTATTTTTTCAAAAGCCGTCTTCCTGTTGCCCTCCATTTTCTGAAATGGTCTGTTGATAAACTTTTCTAGCTCTTCTGAAATTGCTTGATTTATTTCATATATGCTAAAAAACTGTCTATTTCTAAGTGCTGCCATTATTCTTCTCGAAACATTACCTACCATGTTTTCATCTGAAGCTTTATCTTTTGGTTTACCTGCTCTGGCAGGTACAATGGTCGTTCTATAGCGTAAGGCCATTTCTTTGTAGTTTCTGTTTATTAAAGGTTCTACACGGTCTGGTTTGATAACTGCAGTCTTTGTATTATCCGGTATTGTTATTTTAGGAACCCCACCATAGTACTCATATGCCCTTACATGAGCATCAATCCAACTTTCAATTTTGGTATCACTGTAAGCATAAACAAAGGGATAGTGACTTGCAGGAAGTACAGAAACAAAAATGTATGCAGGCTTTAATTCACCTGTATTAATATCTACATAGGACAGGGTATCACCAGCCCAGTCAACCTCCATTTCTTCACCGGCTTTGTGGTGTTTGTGTAGGGATATTTTATTCAGCTTCTTGAAATTCCTATACCTCTCACAGAATTGAGTATACATGATTCCATCCGGATGCTTTTCCTTATATTCTTCCCACAAAAGCATCAAAGTCACATTCTTTTTCTTCATTTCATAGAAAACATATTCCATATCAGGCTCTGGAACGGATTTTCTAGTGTTCGTAGGTGGGTATAGCATGGACATTAACTGTTTATCACTAAGTTCGATTGGCCATGTTATATTTGCCTTTTCTGCTCTTTTAAGCACCTCTGATACTGTTGTTTTGCCACAATTGCAAGCTTGGCCAATTTCTCTTAGGGATAATCCTATTTCGTATTTAAGCCTTAAAATTTCTCTTGCTTTTATCATATCTAGCCTCCTCATCGATTGGCCCCCTTTAATCATTCTGATTAAAGAGTACCTATATTTTAGTAAATCGACAAGGTGTCCGGATGTGCCGTTACGCTGTCCGGATAATTCCGAAATGCTGTCCGCATGTTGTCGGAATCAGTGTCCGGATGTGCCCGAAATATGCAATTTAATTCTTTAACAGTTTGGAAAGATTTATCTAAATTTTCCAAAAGTAAATGCAAAAAAGATTTAATATTCAACATCACAGATTTCAGTTTCAGAGATTCTTTACCTCTTCGACAAAATCTCGATATTATATTATCAATCACACTTAAGCATTCATCGATTAGACCTTCGTACATAATATCTAAATTTTTATTAACCAAATAGGAATAAAGAAATCTAAGCAATTCGATATGTTTATCCTTATTTCTTTTATCAGTCTCGACTTGATTTTTATAATAATCATATACATCAATTTCAAAGTGTTCATTATTTAAAAAATGCTTCTTTGACTCACAATTATCGTTATCTTTGTATAAATATTGTCTGATTAGAGTAGTTAAAGTATCACCATCAATAAGTTCAATATTTTTATTTTCAGCAAATATTTTTGCATTTTCACTAAAGTATGAATTCGTTATAACTATACCCTTATTAGCATTTTGGCTTAATACTACTCCATATAAATCCCTCACAACTGGCTCTCCAACAACTTCAGACCACCTTTTACATTGAACTAGATATTTGCCCTTGAATATTGATTTTTTAGAATAAGCAACAATATCAATACCACCATCACCCGACAATGATGTTTGTTCAACTTCAAACCCCATATGATACAAAAGTTTTGTAATTAATTCTTCAAAATCATAACCAGACATTTTATCAAAATCCATCATTATACTCTGCATATGTTTTTACCTCTCAAATTAGTATTACTACTAATCGATTGCTTATCGATAAAAGCTTGATATATCAATGTTTCTTGCCCTTAAAACATTTTTATTTTTTGATTTAATCGTATTCGGAAATAACACGAACACTTGTTTAGATGTGTTCTTTGTTAATATTTTAACATAATTAAATTAGTGTTAGTCAAATCTTTTTATTCAATAAAATAATTAATATTCTTCAGCTTTAGTAATATCTTTGTAGTTTATCACAACAAATTTATCAGTAACATAAAAAAGTTCTATCTTGCTCTCCTTTGTATTCCATATATAAGAACCAATATCTTCTTTTTTATTTCCATATAAATTATCAAATTTATTAGCATATTTTTCAATAATCATCGAATCAGTATAAGAACTATTTTCATTATTTATTAAAGTCAAATTGATTTCATGCAGTCCATTATCAACAAAATAGTAGGAAACTAATCCTTTAACATCTTTCATCCCATCATAATCACTTATAATAGTCAGAAAATCATTATCACCCTCTTCTCCCCCAATTATATTGTCCCCCAACATTTCCTTGATTTTCTCTTTTGAAGTTCCCCAAGCAATATTATTGTATAAGCCACTTCTTTCCTTAGCATATTGCATAAAATAAAAAACAATACCAATCATAATAATTAGTGAAACAATAGTAATAATTGGTATTAATATTTTTTTCTTTGATTTTAAGAATGATATATTCACATCATTTTCATTATCTTCAGAAATCAACAAATCAATTTTTGTCCCACATTTCATACAAAACTCATATCCATCTAGTAACTTTGAACCACATTTTCCACAAAACATATTTTTCCCTCTTTTCACTTTACATCTTTAATTGACAATTTAATATCATAAATTTTCCCACTATTCTTATGCATAATTTCAAATTGACGTGTCTCGCCTGGTTCTAAATCTCTTCCATCATTTGTCCAATCTGAATCTATGACATTTCCTTTAGAATCAAAAAACTTAGCCTCAACCTCAAAATAACTTATAATTTTTGATGAACTAATATTTGTAACTGAGCCTCTAATATATAAATAGCTTCCGTCCTTTTCTACAGCCCAGTCATCGTTTATTACTATATCCGACAAAGTAGGTGTAGATTTATATTCCTTAACCATTTTCTGATATTTATAATCCTCAATGGCCTGTTTTGTGTCATGAATTTTCTTTTGCTCTAACAATGATATACCTATTCCCAACATTGCAATAATTATTACTATTACAACTGCAACAATAACATTATTGCTTCCTTTAGATAATCTTTTCCCACAATAAATACAGAAATCAACTTCATCATTATATTTCTTTTTACATTTACGACACTTTTTCATAAACAACACCTATTCCTTTAGTCCTAACCATACCATAACAGATGCAAAAAATATTCCTAGTGTTCTTGTGATCATCGCATAACCAGAATATATTTTCCCGAGTTCTGCATAATATGCCTCTTCAAGGGTTCTTCCGCCTACAGATTGAATTTTCATTATTTCCATTCCGCCTTTTGATATACTGTTAGCCGCTATAAAAAACATGATTAATATTACACCCGCTAATCCTAAAAAACCAAATTTGATTATTAAATTATATGTTTTTTGCCTTGATTTGATTGATATAATTTGATTTTCAGTTAAATTATTACTCTGAATTATTTTTTCTAAATCCGATGAACAGTTAGGGCAAATCTTAATTTCTTCTATATCACTTCCACATTTGGGACAAAACATATAGAATACCCCCTATCAATATATATTTTCATTTATTATACCATATAATTGGATGCTTTTGTCAAGTGAAAATTGGTTCTTTCCAGGGTTAATTGAATTAAATGACAATATATGATAAAATAAATGAAAATTAAACAAAAGAAAAGAGGATTATATTCCA
>JAAYSI010000062.1 GCA_012524045.1 Peptococcaceae bacterium
ATTCAGCTTATCTTGCATGCACAGTATTACAAGGGGAATCCTTTCTAATGCTGAATGCCGATGTCTTTTTTGACGCTTCCATCTTAGCTGATTTACTTGCTTGGCCCGCTGAGAATGCGATAGCCACCGATATAGGAAAGTATAATGAAGAGTCGATGAAAGTAGTAGCTGAAAACGGGAGGTTACTCAGAATTTCCAAACAAATTGCTGCTGCCGACGCTTTAGGCACGTCCATAGATATATATAAATTCTCTGCTGCGGGCGGACAAGCTTTCTTGGCCAAATGTGCGGAATATATTGAGGATAAGCGGGAAAGGAATCTTTGGAGCGAAGTTGCTTTGAATGATATTTTGCGTGAGGTCGAATTCGTTGCCTGTCCTGTACACGGCAGGTGGATGGAGATCGATACTTTAGAAGATTTACGGGAGGCGGAAAGGTTGTTTGCTGATGAATGATTTATTCGGCAAAGACGCAAGTAGCTTAAAAGAGAAAAAACTATTTCTGTTTGACATGGATGGAACAATTTACGAGGACCAGAGAGTATTTGCCGGGGCGTTAGAATTGCTGAGCACCATTCGCAGGCTGGGCGGGAAATACGTTTTCATTACCAATAACTCGTCGACTTCGGTGCGCGACTATCTGCAAAGGTTAAAAGCAATGGGCATTGAAGCTCAGCCTGATAATTTTTTTACTTCGGCTCAAGCCACCGCTTTATATTTAAAAGAGAAACATCCGGGTCAATTAGCCTATTGTCTGGGTACTCGTTCCTTGCTGCAGGAATTTAGAGACTCAGGAATTGCGGTGACAGGGCAAGTAGACGACCGAGCGGAGGTCATAGTTGTTGGTTTTGACACAGAGTTAACTTACGCTAAAATCCGGCAGACTTGTGAAATGCTTAGTAAAGATTTGCCCTATCTGGCTACCAATCCGGATTTGGCTTGTCCGGCCGAATTTGGTTTCGTTCCTGATTGTGGAGCAATTTGCGAGATGTTGGCCTTAGCCACGGGCAAAAGACCTCTATTTTTGGGTAAACCCAATGCGGCTATGGTAGATTATGTTGTCCGCAATTCAGTTTTTTCTAAAGAACAAACAGTGGTTATCGGCGACAGGCTTTATACGGATATAGCTGTCGGGGTAAATGCCGGGGTTTCGACAGTTTGTGTCTTAACCGGAGAGGCCCAGCTAACCGATATCGAAGCAAGTTCTAGCAAACCGGAATTTGTATTACCCAGTGTCCAAGAAATTTTAACAATTTTAGCAGAATAGTTTGCATTAGATAAGATTAGTTTGTAATAATAGAGGTAATGTAAATAGAGGTAAATATTAGAAAAAACTATTTGGGGTGAAGAAATGCAAACAGTACTGGTATCCGGAGGCGCGGGCTACATTGGCAGTCATACGGTGAAAGTGTTAGCCGAGCGTGGCTACGAACAGGTAGTGATTGATAATCTAGTCACCGGTTTTCGGCAGGCCGTGCCGGAGGGAATTCCTTTTTACAATGTTGATATTAGCTCCAGGGAAGCGGTGAGTGAGATTGTGCGTAAGCACAAGGTCGATGCGGTTATTCATTTTGCTGCCCGCAGCTTGGTCGGGGAATCGGTAGCTAAACCGGACCTTTATTTTCACGAGAACACCGCTAAGACCAATATATTTGTTTCGACTCTGATCCAAGCCGGAGTAAACAAACTGGTTTTCTCTTCGACAGCAGCGACCTACGGTATACCAGAGCAGATTCCAATACCGGAAACAGCTCCGACAAATCCAATCAATCCCTACGGCGCTTCGAAATTAATGATTGAACAATCTCTCTATTGGTTGGCTAAGGCCTACGGCCTAAAATGGATTGCGCTGCGCTATTTCAATGCAGCCGGTGCTGTTTTTGACGGTTCAATTGGAGAGCGGCACCAAAACGAAACCCACCTAATACCGCTAACCCTACAGGCGGCGCTCGGTTTAAGGGAGAATATTAAAATCTTCGGTACGGATTATCCTACCCCTGATGGTACTTGTATTCGCGATTATATCCACGTTTTGGATTTAGCCGATGTGCACATCTTGGCTTTAGAAGCACTGGACAAAGGAGTGGAAAGCGGTCCGTTAAATGTCGGCACCGGTAAAGGCTATTCGGTAAGAGAGGTTATTGAAATGGCCAAAAGCGTGACCGGAATAGCAATTCCGACGGTTGAAGCTGCCAGAAGGCCGGGCGACCCGGCTATACTTGTGGCCAAAGTAGACAGGATTAAGAGCTTGCTTGGCTGGAGGAGCCGTTACAGCGACTTGCAGACCATCATCGAAACAGCCTGGCAGTGGCATAAAAGATTTCCGGCCGGCTTTTAAGTTACTGGCTGAAATTGGCAGAGCCAAAAAAGAGGAAAAAGTTAGCCTTCCAGCGAAAAAATGGAGAGTAAAACTTGCCCAGAATACGGAAAACCACGTAGATTTTGGGCAATTCTCTTTTTATTGGAGGGCTTAGGCAACAGATGCAAAGACAAAAACAAAGAAAGAAACAAAGACAAAAACATATACAAAAACTAAAACTAAAACTCAATATAGTTATATTCGTCGTTTTTGCACTACTCACTCTCTTTACCATGGCTTGTGCCCGCCCGGCAGTTGAACCGGCTGTGGTAACGGTAAAACCTGGGATCAGTGATCTCGAGCATTCTAGCGAGAATGTGCTCAATGTCCGGGCTTATGCGGCCGGTGACGGTGTTACCGATGATACTGCTGCGCTGCAGCAACTTCTAGATTCTGCTTTTGCCCGGGAGCAAATACTTTTTATTGATTTTAACGGTGGGGAATACTTAATCTCCAAGCCTTTGCTTTTGCCGCCGGGTAAGCGAGTAACTTTGCAGAATGGTACTTTGATTGCCACTGATAATTTTCCGGAGGACGGCTTTTTAATAGAATCCGGCCAAGCAGGCAAGGCCGGTTCCTTTGCCAATGAAGACATCTGTTTCGATAACATGCTGTTTGACTCCCGGCACAGAGGAGGAGGGCTTAAGCTGGAGTCTTATAACCGAGCTATTATTACAAGAACCTGGTTTCGGCATTTCCAAACAACCGGTCTTCATTTAGCCGGCTGGTCCCACGAAGCTCTGGTGGATAAAGTCTACTTCAATGAATATACCTGGGATGAGTGGACAGCTACGCAAACTCCCCCTGAACGGTTCGGCACGGCTCTGAAAGTAGACTCTCCGGATAACCATTTTTCCCAGGTGGTCGTGGCGTTGGCCAAGAAGGGAATTGAAGTCAGCGGCCAGTATAACCAATTCGCTAATATTCATGTCTGGGGTTGTAGTGAACAGGGTGTCCACCTAAAAACCAGTTTCTTAAGCTTTAACCAGGCTTATATAGACGGAGTGCAGGTGCAAATCGATGACCCGTGGCAAGTGGAAATAATAAACAGTAAATTTTTTGCCCATCTAGACGATCCGGATTGGTCTTTTATAGTGTTAAAACCGACTAAACAGAACACCTATATAAAAGGCCTTAAAATCAAGGATTCCAGTTTTCACAATACTGAGAGTACAATCAAAGGGCTGAAAATAGATAACTCCGTAGGAAGTTTTCATCCTACGGAGATTCGGGATTGTTTTATGCTGGATAATTCTTTTATCAATGTTGCTCCTTTTGCGAGCAGAGCCCGTCAGGCCCTAAATCAAACGAACGTTCAAATATGGGAGGCGGATTTTGCTTCGCTTTTTCCTTTCGGTAGCATCCAGTCGGTTACTTACGGCTTCCAAAATACTGCCGGCAATTTTGCCAACTGCCAGGTGCAGTCTATCACCGATCAAAAAGTCCTTATAAAAACGGACCGATCGGTTAGCGGCACTCTCTGGGTGGAGGCCGATATAAACCGCCTGGACTAAGATCGTAAAACTCCGATGCGCTCCCCCATAAGGACTCGAGTTTCTAAACCCTTAGTAGTGTTTGCCAGCAGGTCCGGGTCGATTCGGACTACTCCCTTTTTAAGTAACATAATAACCGTTGAACCGCCAAACTTAAAATACCCTTTTTCTGAAGCCTTGGTAACGAATTGGGATGGTGAATAAGTCTGGACAATTGAGCCTACGCAAGTAGCTCCTACTTCTATTAAGATCATTTCCCCAAAATTGTCTGAATGAAAAAGGGTTAGTTCTCTTTTATTGGCACAATAGAGTCGGGGAATTTGCGCTAAAGCCAGAGGGTTAACCGAATAATAGTATCCTTTGATTAATTGAGATTTTTCCGGGACCCCACTGTCCGGAAAATGAAAACGGTGATAATCGGCAGGTGACAGTCTGATCAATACACAAGTGCCTTGATGGTATTCAAGAGCCTTATTTTGGTCTTGCAATAACTCCGCGAGGGTATATGTTAAACCCTTGACTTGGACAAGTCTGTCTTTATCGATATTGTCCCAGGCCAGAAGTCGGCCGTCGGCCGGAGCTATTAATAAATTAGGAGCAGTAGCGATTGGTCGGGCTCCCGGCTTTAATTTCCTACTGAAAAACTCATTGAAAGACCGGTAATCGGAAGGGTCTTCAATCTTAGCCTCGCTTAGATCGATTTGCAGCTCGGTGATGAATTTTTGGATTTTACGGCGACTGAATCCGGTATCTTGAAGCTTGCCGTAAAAGGCCGAAAAGAGCTTGCGCTTGACGAGCGTTGCCAAGGTCAAGCGACCGGCTTTAGAGCTGTAGACCCACTTTAAGTATTGTAATCCGGCTACGGTTTCTTCTCGGAGTTCACCGGTGCGGCGATCGACATAACGAAGCGGTATCATGGATACACCTGCCTTTTTACTTCTTTAAGTTGTTTATTCCATTTTAAACAAGTCTGTTTAAAGTTAGCTGGCAAGAAGTTTTTTTTAAAATTGGTTAACATTTCCGAAACAAGCTGCATAAGGAATATAAAATTGTAATTTCAGTTTGTCAAGTTTTTTATTTAAGAATATGAAATAATTTTTTTAGCTTGTGCCACTCCCATTTTAGAATATCTTATGATATAATCAAAAACATAACAGACAACCTGAGGAAAAGAGATGAGTATTCTGTTGAAGCAGTTAAGTAAAATACGAATAGAATTGTTGAAAAAAGTACAAGGACAAATAAAGAATATACGACAGAAAAATATATTACAACAGGTAAAGATACAACTGACAAAGATTAAAGAAAAAACACAAAATTTAAAGGTACAACAAAAAGCTTATAATTTTACAACGAGACTGCGAGATTCAGTTAGGAAAAAGATACCGGTAATAAAGAATAACCTTCAAAGTTTTTCAAAGAAGATTAACTTGAAATCCCCGAAAGGGATTGTAGCAGTTTGCTTAGTAGCTGTTGTGTTAGTTACTGTGCTAAGTTTGGCCAGTACATTTACATATGCTGTTGCTGTTTGTGTTAACGGAAATCAGGTCGGATATGCGTTTGACCAGCACCAGGCCGAGAGTTTAGTTGAGCTGGCGCTGGCTAAATACGGGGAGGATTTGGGCGTTATTACCAAGACCGATGACCAAATCACCTACGAAAAAGTTTGGGTCAAGAAAAAGGAGTATCAGGCTAACCTAGTGAATGACAGTTCCCTGTTAGCAGCGATTACTCCTTATGTTGAAGCTTATGGTTTAACTGTTGATGGTAAGGTTTTAGCAGTCTTATCGTCCGAGCAAGAGATCGACAAAGTATTAAATGATTTTAAAGACCATATAACAAATCCTTCGGAAACTAATAAAATCATTAGCGCCGAGTTTGTTCAAAATATTGCTAAAGAGAAGGTAAAAGCAAATATTACAGAGATAAAGACCGCCAGTGCTGTTTTGGATATGTTGATAGAAGGAGAAGTCACCACTGTTGATTACACGGTGGAAAAAAATGATTCTCTTTGGGCGATTGCCCGCAAACATAATATGTACACGCAGGAAATATTAGATGCGAACCCGGACATAACGGAAGAATCTGTTTTGCAACCTGGACAAGTTTTAAAACTGTGCACGGTTGAACCTTATATAACTGTTAGCTATACAGGGGAGAGAGTTGTTAAAGAGGTAATCCCCTTTGATGTACAGACTAAGACTGATTATAACTTGGCTTCCGGCAAGAGGGTCGTCAAACAATACGGTAAAGATGGCGAAAAGGAAGTTACCTTTACCTATACGGCTGAAAATGACAAGATAGTGGAAAAAACAGTTATTAAAGAGGATATTCTCTCAAAACCTGTTGCCCAGGTTATAGCCCAGGGTCCGGTCAGACAAGCCGTTACGGTGGCCACATCTCGTGGCTCCGGTAGTATCTCGGGGATGGCCTGGCCCCTCAGCGGCAGGATAACTTCCTATTATGGTTATCGCCGCAGCGGTTTCCATTCCGGAATAGATATCAACGGTTCAGTCGGGCAGCCTTATTACGCTGCTGCAGACGGTAAGGTGATTTCAGCGGGCTGGTACGGCAACTATGGTAGAATGCTTCTGATAGATCATGGTAATGGAGTTGCAACCAGATACGCTCATTCATCACAGTTATTAGTTTCTGTCGGTAGTACGGTGAAGAAAGGCCAGACCATAGGCTATGTAGGCCTTACCGGCCGAACAACCGGACCCCATCTCCACTTTGAAGTGATTATAAACGGAAGCACGGTAAACCCGTTAAACTATATCCGTTAAAATAGAAAATAAGCTTTTAGTAAATATAGATTATAGAATATAGAGTCTAGAATATAGAGTATAGAAGTTAAGAGTGCCGTTAGTTCGGCACTCTTTTTGTTTTTGTAGGCTCTTTGTTAATAATGTTGGGTAAGTGCCATGTTTCATATTATAAAAAGAGGGCAAGAGTTTAAAAAGAACCCTTACCGTTTGGCGACAAACAGCGAGGGCTTCAAAAGAGAGATTATTAGTATGAGTCACTAATAAATTGGATTAGTGATATGACAGTAATTTTAGTATAGCATAATTAATGGCATTAGACAAAAACAGGTTATACAAATTTTCAATATTTTTATAAGATTTAATAATATTATTTTAGTTATTGGCATTTGACAATAACTATTAGAGGAATTAAAATAGTAATTAGCATATGCCATTAATAAGGAGGAGTAAGAGTTGGCTAATTGTGAAAGCTGTCCGACCAATGACAATTGCAAATCAAAAGATGAATGCCAAATTGAAAACAACCCTCATAACCAAGTAAGAAAAGTTTTCGCAGTTATGAGCGGCAAAGGAGGAGTGGGAAAATCTACGGTTTCAACCTTAATAGCTAAAACCCTTCGCCAAAAAGGCTATAAGGTCGGGATTCTCGATGCTGATATTACTGGTCCGAGTATCCCAAGGCTACTTAATGTAAATGGGCAAAAACCGGGGAGTTGTGAGTACGGTTTATTGCCCGTAGAAACAGAAGAGGGCATTAAAGTTATGTCCTTAAACCTTTTAATGCCCGATGAAGAGCAGCCGGTAATCTGGAGGGGTCCGATTATTTCTGGGGTGGTTAAGCAATTCTGGAAAGATGTGTATTGGGGTGACCTTGACTATTTAATAGTGGATATGCCTCCGGGTACCGCCGATGTAGCTTTAACCGTGATGCAATCCATTCCAATCAATGGAATGGTTATGGTAACTACTCCACAGGATATGGTATCGATGATCGTGGCCAAAGCAATTAACATGGCAAAAACTCTCAATGTTCCGTTAATCGGGGTGATTGAAAACATGAGCTATATCCTTTGCCCGAAATGCGGGGAAAAAATTAAAATGTTTGAAGACCATGATCTGGACGATTTCTTACAGAGAATGGAGCTTGAGTTGTTGGCAGAATTACCGATGTGTAGAGAAATCGCAGCATTACCTGGAGCTAGAGAATGGGATGATTCTTCAGTTCTTAAGATTTTTGAGGATACGGCGACTAAGTTAAGCAAGTTTACTCCGGCTTAGTTGTTAACTAAATAATAAACCAATCTAGGAGGTTAAAAAATGAAAATTGCCATTACAAGTATCGGTCAGCAATTAAGTGATCGTCATGATCCGCGGTTTGGGCGCTGTGATTATTTTTTAATTTATGATTCTGAAAAAGGACTCCAAAAAGCTATTAGAAATAAAGGACAAGATGCTAGCGGAGGTGCCGGTATTGCGGCTGCTCAACAGATAGTCGATGAAAAAGTCCATGTTGTCTTAACCGGTAATATGGGACCTAATGCGTTTAACTTAATGAAGGAAGCCGGAATTAAGGTCTACCAATGTAATGCTGCTAGCTGTGCTGAAGCGCTTGAGCTATATCAAAACGAAAAACTAACAGAACTTACTCAGCCGGGCCCTTCTCATCACGGTATGAACTAGCGAACTCCTAACCGGAAGAGAGGTGGCTAGAGTGAATATTGCAATTCTAAGTGGCAAAGGGGGCACCGGCAAAACTACAGTTGCTGTTAATCTGGCTCAAATTCTTCAAGCCAACTATATTGACTGTGATGTAGAAGAACCAAATGGCTTTATCTTTTTGAAACCAACCGTACAAAAGTCGGAGCAGGTCAAGGTAAAATATCCGGTTATTGATAAAGATAGATGTAACCTCTGTGGCAAATGTGTTCAAGTTTGCCAGTTCAATGCCTTGTTTAACAGTGGCAAAGGTATCCTTACCCTAGAAAAATTATGTCACAGTTGCGAAGCCTGCGGTATTGTATGTAAAGAAGAGGCCATACAATTTGCTGATAGGGAAATAGGTTCAATAGAAGAGGGGCAAAGCGCTAATTTAAAATGTTTCAGAGGAATACTTAATGTTGGTGAACCAATGGCAGTTCCGGTGATCAAACAATTATTAGCGGCTGCTCCAGCGGGATTAAACTTGCTGGATTGCCCACCGGGTACATCTTGTAATGCAGTCAGTGCCTTACAATATGCTGATGCGGCTGTACTTGTTACCGAACCGTCTGTATTTGGCTTTCACGATTTAAAAATGGCTATTAAACTCGTCCAGGGTTTTAATCTGCCCTTTGGAATTGTACTAAATAAATGGAGTCCAGAAGGCAGTTCTTATAAGGAATATCTGGATAAGGAAAATATAAAAATATTAGGTTTTATTCCCAACACACGGGAAATTGCCGAAGAATATTCTAAAGGCAATACCCTTAATGAAATTCCGGAAATCAATAAGGTTTTTTCAGACATAGCCCGGGAAATAACGGAGGTGTTTAAATGCAATTAACCGTTATTAGCGGCAAAGGTGGAACCGGAAAGACTACCATAGCAGTGGCAATTGCCGAATTAGAAAAAGGCCAAGTAGTTAAAACCGACTGCGATGTGGATGCTCCTAATATGTACCTCTACTACCAGGGTAAAACCCGGGAGGCCGAGAGTTTTTCCGGAGGCAATAAAGCGATAGTAGACGATTTAATTTGCAATGACTGTGGCCAGTGTCAAGAGGTTTGCAAATTTGATGCTATCGAAAACGGCAAAGTATCGTATTTTAATTGTGAAGGCTGTGGAGCCTGTACTTTGGTTTGTCCGCAGGAAGCCATTAGACTGCTTCCGGAGAAAACAGCAGATATTATAGTAACCGAAAATACTGACGGATTTTTAATTTATGCGCAGATGGAGATAGGCAGCGAAGGATCCGGCAGACTAATAACTGTTTTAAGAAAAAAAGCCCAACGCTATGCCGGTGATAATCTAATTGTGATAGACGGTTCACCCGGTATTGGCTGCCCGGTTATTGCTTCCTTAACTGATACCGATGCTGCCTTGGTAGTAACAGAGCCGACTCAGTCAGGCTTGGAAGACCTGCGGAGAATAGTTGGCCTTTGTAAGCAATTGAGGACTGAAACCTTTGTCTGTGTCAATAAGGCTGACATTAACGAGGAAATGACCAAACAGATTGAAGGGTACTGCCAAACAGAAAACATAAGTTTTGTAGGCAAGGTACCTTACGATGAGACAGTTTTTCGCTCGATAAACGAACTGAAGCCAATTGTCTATTATGAGGAAAGCGCGGCCAATAAGGCTATAGAGCAGATTTGGAATAATGTTAAAGATTCGCTTGGGCTTAGCCCTAGCCAATAATATATGATACAAGGAGGATAATGATAATCATGAGAATAGCAGTTGCCAGGGATAGAAATTTTGTTAGTCCGCATTTTGGACATTGTGAGGGGTTCAATATATATAATGTCAAAGATAATAAAATTCTAGACAAAACATTCGTAGAGAACCCCGGACATCGACCGGGCTTTTTACCGGTTTTTCTAAAGGAAAATGAAGTTGATGTGATTATAGCCGGTGGTATGGGCGCGGCAGCCCAACAACTGTTTCAAGAAAATGGGATTAAAGTGGTGGTTGGTGCTGAAGGCTACTGTCAAGAAGTAGTCGAAAAATACCTGGCCGGTAATCTAGAATCCACCGGATCGGTCTGCCACGAGCACCAGCATGAGGGTTCTTGCCATTCATAAAAAAGTTATTGACATATACCCAAAACTGGCCTATAATAACCTTAGTATTGGGTATATACCCAAATGAGGAGGTGTATTTCTATGCCAGGATTTGACGGGACAGGACCGTTGGGTCAGGGCCCTCTGACCGGAAGAGGGTTGGGCTTATGCAATCCTGATAGCCCACAGGTCGGAGCATTTCGTCCAGGTAGAGGATTTGGACGGGGCATTGGACGGTGCTTCGGGCGAGGTTTTGCTCGCGGTATGGGGCGTGGTCCAGGTCGAGGTTTAGGCAGAGGTCTAGGGTACGGCGTTAATTTTTCCGACCGGGATTATCTTAAGCATAGGCAGGATTTACTAGAGGCTGAACTTAATTACATTAAAACTCAGCTAGAATCTTTACCTGAAGACGGTGAAGAAGAGTAAAGCTCAGTTAAGTAACTGGCTTAGGATCGCACGAAAGGAGTGGCAAAAGGACACTCCTTTTGTGTTATAATAAATATAAGACAGTTCGGATAGCTAAATATTAACAATATTACAAGATAAAATATGAAACTAGAATATAAAATTGAAAATAGGATGTAGGATATAGGATATAAAATATGAATTATGAAATATGAAATATGAAATATGAAATATGAAATTTTATCATACTAGTTGAAACAGAGATTAAAAATAGAAAGGTGAGAATATGCCCAGACCAATTAAGAGGCGTTTAGTTTGTTCCCTGCCGGAGTTTGATCATTATGCTCCGGTTGCTCAAAAAAGTTCCACTGACGTAATAACTATGTCTATAGAGGAATTTGAGACCATCCGCCTTATCGACCATGAAGGCCTGGAACAGGAAGAATGTGCTTTAAGGATGGGCGTTGGTCGTTCTACCGTGCAAAGGATTTATAATGAAGCTCGGAAAAAGATTGCGGAAAGCCTTGTTCAGGGTAAAACCTTAAAGATTGCAGGCGGAAATTACGCTATTTGCTCCGGCGAAAAGGAAAAGAGAGGCTGTGGCAATTGTAGAAGGCATCAGCGAGGGAGGAATAGGTAATGGCAAGGCCGGTTAAATGGAGAAAAGTCGAACATTTTCCCAAAGAGACCTATTTCCTGCCCTGTCCGAAAGGCAACTGCCATCGCTTCGAAGATGTAGCTGAAGTCGAGTTAAAAATTGAAGAGCTTGAAGCAATCAGACTAAAGGATATAGAAGGTTTGACGCAGGAAGAGGGCGCTAGGCGGATGGAAATTTCCAGACAGACATTTCAAAACGTCCTTGACGAAGCTCGACGCAAAGTCGCCACGGCTTTAGTGGAAGGCAAGGCCATTTCTGTCGGAGGCGGACATTATACTAAAAACGTCTGTAAACTCAAATGTCAAAATTGCGGTGGAGAATTTGATACCTCTTACGAACAAAGAGAGATTACTTGTAGAAAATGTGGTTCGATGGACATTACTTGCAGTAAAAAGAGGTGTCGCACCAACTGCACGGATTATACGAAAGATTAAAAGAACCGTTGCACGACGAATTACTTATCGTTTGCAACGGTCTTTTTTTAACAGTTTACCCCTAGAATTTACTCTACAGTTTACTTTACTAATATTACTACCTAAACTCTTCAGCTAACTTTTCCCAAGCGGGTATGGAGTTAACAATGGTTTCCATACTGATGCAATAGGACATCCGGAAATAGCCTGGGCAGCCAAAACCGGTTCCAGGAACTAACAGCAAATTGTATTTTAAAGCCCTCTGCGTAAATTCTATGTCATCTTCGATTAAGGCTTTCGGGAACAAATAGAAAGCCCCTTGGGGTTTAAGGCATTCAAAGCCAAGTCGCTGGAGATTGTCATATAGAAAATCTCGCTTTTGTTTATAGTCTTCGATGTCAACTTTAGCCTCCAACCCATCGGCAACTACTTTTTGGAAAAGTCCTGGAGCGTTCACAAAGCCCAGGATCCTATTACAGTAAGCCAGCGCGCTATTGACCGTTTCGGAGTCTTTAATCCTACTGCTTGCAGCAATATAACCTATCCTTGCTCCGGCTAAACCTAAAGACTTGCTGAAGGAGTTTACAACCAGACTATTCTCGAAAATGGCCAGAATGCTGGGTAATTGGCAGTCGTCATAAATTATTTTGGAGTATGGTTCATCGGATACGACATAAATGGTAGTGTTGTATTCTTTTTCTTTTTTAGCCAGAAGTTCTCTAGTCTGTCTTAACATATTTTCACTGTAGACCACACCAGAAGGATTATTCGGTGAATTAATTAATATGGCTTTGGTTTTGGCGGTAATTAGTCCTGCCAAGGCTTCCAAATCCGGTTCAAAAGTGGTGGTGTTTGGCGGTACAATTACTGTTTTTCCACCATGGTTGTCAACATAAGAATTATACTCCACAAAATAAGGGGCAAACACAACCACCTCGTCGCCGGGGTTAAGTAAGGTTTTAAAAACAACATTTAGCCCTCCGGCGGCGCCTACCGTCATTACGATATTTTCGGCTGTGAGCTCAATCCCACTTTCTTGCTGTAAGTACTTAGCTATTTTTTCCCGGACGTCCGGATAACCTGCATTACTCATGTAGCGGTGGATCCCTTTGTGCTCACCGGAAACATATTTTTGGAGAGCTTGGATTACTTCGGTAGGTGGTTCGGCAAAAGGATTTCCTATACTAAAGTCATAGACCTTATCCCTGCCGTGAATTTTGGCGAGTTTCTCTCCTTCTTCAAACATAGCTCTAATCCAGGAAGAGCCCTGTACGCTTTTGGCAATTTTTTCAGAAATCACTTGAATTACTCCTTTTTAAAGTATTGTTTCTACATATAATACTAACTCTTATTTTACCCTATATTGGGCGATGGATAAAGTTACTAAAAAAGAAAAGGATTTGTAGAGAAATTGTCGAATATTTTCTTATTTAGTGATTACTAAACTTTATTAATAAATATCAATTATACTTTTTCAATCATTTTAGACTAAGAAGCGTAAAAGAAGGTCGATTTTTTTGCAAAGTGTTTTTACTTTGGAACAATTGTTTTTGATAATAGTAGTGTGTTTTGCTTTTTGTGGCTTCGTGTTGATTATTGCTTTACATGAAGAGAGGACTTACCCCAAACTTTTTGGACTCTCTTTAATTCTACCTTTACTTCTGGCCGGCCCTGCTCTGCTGGCAAGTGAGCAGTCTATGCGCGAATGGGTACTACGTTACCTAGACATTATTTATGTGCTTTTAATTTTCTTGCTGACTGCTTTCTGGTCACGCTTAAAGTATTACGGCGGTCTAGTCTTACTTGTATTATATACAATATTAAGCTTTACTTTAGGGCTGAAGCTTAATGCTTTATCCTGGCCGGCTTGGCTTCTTTCCCCATATTTACACGGGTTAATTATTTTGCTTCTCACTTTGGCTATAAATCTCCTACATAAAAAATCAGGACTCAAAAAGGATTTAAGTTTACTTTGGGGCCTGGTTATTTTAGCATTAATGCAATTCTTACCGGGAGAAAAATGGCTGTTAATTACTGCATTCGGTAGGGCTTTTGCTTATTATTTGCTATTTATGTTTGTTTTTAAAAACAGTATCCGTTTAGCCCAGTTCAGATTAAAAAAGGCTCACTCCAAACTGGCCGAATTGAACAAAAGTATTGACAAAGAGGTTAAAAAGAGAATTATTGAATTAGAACGTCATAATGAGCATTTGCTCCGAATGGTCAAACAAGACCCCTTAGTTGATGCCTATAATAAAAAAGAAATCTATAATTTGTTGGGCGAGATGATAGCAGAACCCTATGCTGAACCTTTTTCACTTATTCTGTTTGATCTGGATAATTTCAAAATAATCAACGATACCAAAGGGCATATCGAAGGAGATAGGGTCCTGAAAAAAGTAGCTATGATTGCCCGTGAAAGTATTAGGGGGTTCGATGTTCTAGGACGTTTTGGAGGGGATGAATTCATAATTATCCTGCGCGGAGCCAGAGTTTCGGATGCAGTATTTATTGCGGAACGTTTTCGGCGAAGGGTTAAAGAAAAATCTGAGGTTACTGTTTCCATAGGGGTAGCAGGCTATCCGGAAGATGGTAAAACCGTTAAAGAAATTTTAGAGGTTGCGGACGCCGGTTTATACGAGGCCAAAAAGCTTGGAAAAAACGCTGTTTTCTACAAAAGCCCAAAATAAAAGCATATTCTTCATAATTTAGCCTTTATTTAGTCAAGTTTTAGTGATATGATTAGTGGAAATTGCAAATTATATTATCAGTAGTGCAATTTCCATTTTTGTATGGTTCAATAAGAATTTTGGAAGTGGGGTAAGAATGAAGAAAATAGCTCTTGTTACTGACAGTACTGCCGATTTGACCGAAGAGTTTCGTCAAAAGCACAATATCCATGTTATTCCATTGAAAGTTGTTTTTGGCAAGCAAGAATATTGTGACGGCCAAATGCCCAGCGAAGAATTTTATCAGCGGTTGCAGCTTGCCGATTATTTGCCGAGTACTTCCCAACCTTCGCCGGAGGATTTCCGCAGACTCTACAGCAGACTGGCCGAAGAATATCGCGAGATTATCTCTATCCATATTTCTTCAGGTTTAAGCGGAACCTTAAATGCGGCTCGCCTAGCGAAAGAAAAGATTAAGGCTAAGATTCACTTGGTTGATTCCAAAACAATAAGCCTTGGAATAGGTTTAATGATTGAAGAGGCTTCTGCAGCTTTACACCAAGGGATGAATTCCGGTCAAATTGTGGAAAAACTGTCCCAAGCCAGAGCTAATTTAGAAACACTTTTTACCTTAAACACTTTGGAATATCTGCAAAAAGGCGGGAGACTCGGTCGAGTTCAGAGCATCATGGGGTCTATCCTGAATATTAAGCCGGTTATCCGAGTTGCAGAAGATGGGGTTTATCATACTTACCATAAAACGCGGAGCCAAGAAAAAGCTTTACAAACTATAGTTGAGGCTTTTAAGAAATATTCTAATGGCCGGAAGCCTGTCCGGATAGCCGTAGCACATGGGGCAGCACAAAAAGCGGGAGAGAAACTCAAGGAAGCACTGGAAAATACTTTTCAGATGCCGGTCTCCTTTTATACTCAAGTTGGCTCCGTGATTGGAGTTCATACCGGGCCGGGCACGGTCGGAGCTGCAATTCAAGTCAAATAAAAGCTAATCCTCAATTATGTTGCCCATTTGCGAAACATCGTAACCGCCCATCCCTTCAACCTCCTGACGATAAGATTCAGAATTGATAACTTCGACTAAAGCCTTGAAAGGGGCTTTGGGCAAATCTTCCTGCCGTATGACCAGGTCATAGCGCTCGCGTTGCAATGGGATAAAATCCAGACCGGCAACTTGCGTGGCTGCTTTTTCGTTACCAAGGCCGACATCGGCTTCGCCGCGTGCCACCTTGCTGGCCACCGCTATATGGCTCATTTCTTCCTCATAATAGCCGTTGATTAAATGATGAGGAATACGCAGAAGTCGCAATTTTTCATCGAGCAGGACTCTAGTGCCGGAACCAAGCTCCCTGTTTACAAAGCGTATATCTGGGCGTACGAGATCCTGCCAAGTTTTAATATTCTTCGGATTGCCCGCCGCCACATAAAATCCTTGCAGCCGATAGACTAGATTGATTACAGTTGCTTGGTGGCCGGGCATCAAGCGTCGGACAAAAGGAAGATTATAATCATCCGAGTCACTGTCCCAGAGGTGAACTGTGGCGACGTTGGCCTGGCCCCGATAGAGAGCGGTCAAGCCGTCAATACTACCAATATAATTGCGTAAAACCCGAAGAGTCGGCCGGTATTTGACCAAGTGCCGGGTTAGCACATCAAGAATAATATCTTGCCCGCAGATGATTAATTCTTCAGAAGGGTGAGGGTAAGCAGCGGGACTGGGTATTTCGGAGATAGCAGTTTCGACTGAAGTGGACATATTGGAAGCCGGAGCAGAAGCCTGGCTTTTTTTACTTTGGATATAAGCTTCGAGATCCGGTCTCTCTATTCGAAATTTACGTCCGATACGATAGGCTGCCAATTCTCCTCGTTTTATTAGTTCGTAAACTGTGTACTTAGATATTTTCAAGATCTTAGCTACTTCATCCGGGGTATAGGAGCTTTTGTCCGTCAAATTATCACCGCCAATCTGTTTTCTGTACTAAACCCAATTATAACATATATAACCAAATAAAAATAATAATAACTCCAAAACAAAACTTGGATTAATTGATTAATCTATGCCTAAAACAATTACTATGATTGAATTGTAAGTCTAAACTAAATAATTGCTGAATTAATATCAGTTATGTTTGGTTATGTTAGTATTTACAGCAAATCATTAATGGAATATAATATATTTATGTTAAGTTATATTGGATTTGGAGGGGTAATGGAATGAAAATGAAAATGGGCAGTATAAACAAGGTCTGGATATTTATTTTGGTTACTATGTTGTTATTAAGCGGTTGCGGCGGTCCTGCCGGCTCCAATCAGCCTCAGGTAGATGAGGGCCAGACCGAAATATTAGTTTCGGCGGCAGCCAGTATGCGTTATGCTCTGGTGGAAATAAAAGACATGTATGAAGCGAAAAAGCAAGATGTTATAATAAATTATAATTTTGGTTCTTCCGGCTCTTTGCAAAAACAAATAGAGCAAGGAGCGCCTGTTGACTTGTTCATCTCGGCTGCTAAGACCCAGATGGATGCGTTGGAGGAAAAAGACTTAATTGCTGAGGATAGTAGGTTAGATATTTTGTCTAATGAACTGGTTTTGATTGCTAGTAAAGGTAATGAAAACATCCAAAGCTTTGCCGATTTAAAGCTAGTAGACCGGATTGCCATCGGAACTCCGGAAAGCGTACCGGCCGGCAGATATGCTAAGGAAGCTTTGCTTAGCATGGATCTTTGGGACAGTTTAGAAGATAAATTTATTCAGGCCAAAGATGTGACCCAGGTATTGACTTATGTGGAAAAGGGTGAAGTGGATGCTGGCTTGGTGTACGGTTCTGATACTTATCAGCTTACCAACGCCAGTATTGCAGCCGTAGCTCCGGCTGAAACGCACAGCCCGATTGTTTATCCGGCTGCAGTGCTTAAGCAGAGTGCAAATGCTGAGCAGGCTCAGGCTTTTCTAGATTTTTTGACCGGCTCTGAAGCCCAGGAAGTCTTTAGTAAATTTGGTTTTAAGATAAAGGAGTAGGGATTATGGCCTTTGATTACAGCCCGATTTTCTTATCTTTGAAAGTTGCCTTTGCTGCAGTATTTATAGTAGTCCTGCTTGGCATTCCTGTCGCCGGGCATATGGCCCGGCGTAATTTTTCGGGTAAGGATATAGTCGAGTCTTTAATAACTCTACCATTAGTCTTGCCGCCTTCGGTGGTCGGCTTTTTGTTACTCTGGCTCTTTGGGAAAAATGGGCCGTTAGGTCAGCTTTTAGACAGTTTATTCGGAGTAAGTGTAGTCTTTAACTTGGCCGGTGCGGTGATTGCTGCTGTAGTTGTTTCCTTCCCTCTGATGTACCAGTCCTCCAAAGCAGCAATGGAAAATGTGGACCGTACTTTGGAGAACGCAGCTCGGACTTTAGGAACCGGAGAGTTTAAAGTCTTTATGACCATTACCTTACCCTTGTCCTGGCCCGGTATCGTTTCCGGCATCATTTTGGCCTTTGCGCGGTCTCTCGGGGAATTTGGAGCGACCTTGATGATTGCTGGCAATATCCCAGGCAAGACGCAGACTATGTCTATTGCGATTTATATGGCTAATGAGGCCGGAGATTTCAATACAGCTCTGATTTTAGTGACTATCATGACCTTATTTAGTTTCTCAGTGGTATTTTGGTTAAATCGTTGGTCGAAAAAACAGCAAAAAGGGATGCAGCAGGATGAGGTGGGTGAGAAATATGCTTAAAGCCAGCTTTAATATAAAATTACGCTATTTCGATTTAAAAGCCGAACTGAAAGTCGATAAGGAAATCCTGGTTTTGGTAGGCCCTTCCGGTTCGGGGAAGACTACGATTCTGAAATGTCTTGCCGGACTAAAGACGCCTACGGCCGGTAACATTCAGATCAATGGGCGTACAGTCTACTGTTCCGAAAAGAAAATTTTTGTACCTTGCCGTGAGCGTAGAGTGGGCTATGTCTTTCAGGAGTACGCGCTTTTCCCCCATATGACCGTACTTAAAAATACTATGTATGGTATACCTTCGGCTAAACGCAAAGCAAAACTAAAAACAGCTGAAGAAATCTTAGCTGTTTTAAAAATCGCTCACCTTAAGGATCGCTATCCAAGCCAAATATCCGGTGCCGAGAAGCAGAGAGCTGCTCTGGCCCGGGCTTTGATGACCGAGCCGGAAATAATGCTCCTCGATGAACCTTTATCGGCCCTGGATCAAGAAACCAGAGCCGAATTGCAGCAAGAGTTGATTAAGATTCAAAGAAGCTGGCACATCCCTTTTGTGCTTGTTACTCACGACTTAAACGAAGCACAAATCTTAGGTGACCAGATTATTCGTATTGATCGCTTCGAGCAGGATAGCTTTGGTTGTATCAAATTCGACAGCCGCCTTATCTCCAATTTTTAATTCGTCATCGGAGATCACGGTCAGCAGGATCTGCAGGCCATTGCCCTGCAGAGTGATATTACTATGCTCACCCATATAATCAATCCGGACTATTTGATAATTGCCGGAGCCCGTGCTTAGTTTGACCGCTGTGGGCCGGAACATGGCTTTATACTTACCGTCTTTTTTAGTGGTTTGGAAACAGACGGCATTGCTTTGAAATACCCCGGAACGGACCTCTCCTTCGATATAGTTAGCCGGGCCGAAGTAATCGGCTACTGCCTGGTTGGCCGGACAGTTATATAAGGACCTGCTATCATCGTATTGGACGATTCGGCCATTTAACATAATGGCAATCTTATCGGAGATCATCAGAGCCTCTTTGGGGTCATGGGTAACCATTAAGGTAGTAATGCCCAATTTCTTGTGCAAAGCCAAAAGCAAACTGCGCATGTCCTGTCTGAGGTTTTCGTCAAGGCTGGAAAAGGGCTCGTCCAACAGCAGGATTTGCGGACTGGTAGCCAGGGCCCTAGCCAAAGCCACTCTTTGCAGTTGACCACCGGACATTTGAGTTATTTGACGTTGACCCAGGCCTTCGAGCTGAACCATGGAAAGAAGCTCGGCGGCTTTTTTTAGTCTCCTTACCTTGCTTACGCCCCGCATTTTCAGTGGGAAAGCTATATTTTCTTCCACATTCATATTTGGGAATAAGCGCAAATCCTGAAACACAATTACCGTGCCTCGTTTATGTGCCGGAAGCTGGTTTATTAACTTGCCGTCGATTAAAATTTCCCCTTCATCAGGTGTTAATAGACCGGCAATAGTTTTCAAGAGGGTGCTCTTACCGCAGCCGGACGGACCTAATA
>JAAYSI010000063.1 GCA_012524045.1 Peptococcaceae bacterium
CGCATATGCCACAGGCTGCTACTTTGACTAATACTTCACCTGGGCCTGGTTTCGGAACAGGTTTGTCGTTTACTACGCGAAAATCATTGATTCCATAGAGTACTAACGCCTTCATTTTTTCGGGAATCTCGTAAGTCATGATATTACCTCCTAAGTATTTGAATTTATTTGCTAGTCATCAAGCTATGCATTACTTCAGCAGCTTTCTCTGAAAATTCTTTATCATTTATGTTAGCATCAACCTTAATAAGCTTGATCCTAGCATCTAAATTTTGTTCAAGAGCTTCAATAAAAGCAGCATCGGTCTCAGGTTCATGCAAAACATTACCCTGTCTACCATTTTCTGAAAAGCCCTTTAACGGAATCATTACCACAACCGGACCGTTTGCTTTATTCAGTTTAGTAGCCATGACCTTCGCGGTCTCGACTACTTCTTCCTTGGTTGCACGTATGTTGGTATTATATGGATTGTGATAATGGGTTTTCCGACCTAGATATTTTTTTGGTACACTGTCCGGTGCGCCAAAACAGAAATATTCTATAGCTCCGGGCACGATCACTTGGGGAATACCTTTCTTCCCGGCTTCTTCTAAACGAGGTCTTAACGGGGTATAAATATCATCACCAAATACTTCGCCAAGTAGCTCATGGGTGGTCATATCCAGAACACCTTGGACATAGCCTTGCTCGATTAAGTACTCCATCGCCGAACCACTGGCTCCCGACGCATGGAAAGCAATCACTTCATAACCTTTTTGCTCTAAAACAACTCTAGCTTGATTCACTGCAGCGTCCGTGTTGCCAAAGGCAGTGGTGGCTATTACCGGCTTTTCACCTTTAGTAAGCGGGATTCCGTATTGAGACATTCCTATAACAGCGCCTGCTGCATTGGTTAAAATAGTTCTGCTTACCGTATTGGCACCTCCAAGAACATCGGCCACTGAAAACATCATTATAATGTCTTTGTATTCGATATAGGGCCTGACGTAACCGGAAGCAACAGTGGAGACAATCAATTTGGGTACGCCTATCGGAAGCGCCCGCATGGCAATAGAAGCTATAGCAGTCCCTTGGTTTCCGCCGACTGCCAATACTCCGGCAAGTTCACCTTTAGCATATAAATCTAGTAAGATTTTAGTAGCACCTTCACCCATAGTTCTCATCATATGGTCACGTCTGAGATTTTTTAGATCCTCAAACTCAACGTTCCCCAGTTTGCTGACGAGTTCTCGCGGATAAGCTGCAGTATAGGTGTGAGGGTTTTTGGTACTCACATCTATGACAGGAGCCTTAAATCCCTGAGCTTCAATGTACTCGTTCAAAAACCTTGCCTCAGGCTCCTTGGTATCAACTGTTACGATTAGGGCTATGGATTTTTGGGCCAACACTTTCACTCCTGACTTGGTGGTGGTAAATTTAAAGTATCTAATTATGTCAATGCACCAGGTGCAACCTTTTTCCCTTTTACTCCATCTCTTATTAACCTAATGGTTTATCCCTTAATAAGGTTATAGCTTTTTAGATCTTTTCAATTTCAAACTTCTATTCTTTATTTAAATATTTTGTATATTTTATATATTCATTATAAATATTTATTTACTTTATTTAAGTGTTCTTTTAAATGCGCTGTTTTCTAACTGCTATTTTCCTCAGATATTAACTTTTCTCTTACTTTTTACCTTTTCAATTGTTCGATTATACAAGCTGTCTTGGCATTGTCTTCAAGAACATCGGCAAGATAAAAGGCTTTATAAATGTCGGTTCCTACAGTTACAAAGCCATGCTTGAGTAAGACTACAGCTTTGAGGGTTTTGTCGTTAAAGGGTTCAATAACCATTTGAGCCAATTCTTCTGATCCCGGTGTTTCAAAACCGACTATTCCTACTTTATTCAGACCTGCTTCTGCAGCTGCAGTAACTACCGGCATTTCGCCTTTTGCCGTAGCATAAGCCGTAGCATACGCAGAATGGCCATGGACAATACCATTAACTTCGGGACGAATCCTAAAAATACCGCAATGGAAACGGACTTCCTTGGACGGACGAGCATGTTCTTCAAGCGGATTACCGTCTAGGTCAACTAAGACAAAATCATTTTCGCAAACATCACCAAAGCATGTTCCGCTCGCTTTTATTAGAACATGATTAGGTGAACCCGGCACTCTTGCGCTAATATTGCCACTAGTTCCTGAGGTTAAGCCCCGGGCAAACAATTTATGGCTTACTTCAACCAATTCCCGACGTAGTTTGTCTACTTGTTCTCTGTCGATATTCATGTTATTACCTCCAAAACGTTCCATAAATTTCTAATAGGACCTGCTACCAAACCAACCACCGGTGACCTGCCCATCTGTGGCTAAATTTTGTTATTTCGGTGCAACTTTCAGGTTGCACCGAAATAACGCGCACTGCAAAGTAGAATTTACTAAGCTCTCTCAGGGAAAGCACGGTCTTCGTCTTTAACTTTGAATGGGAACTTCTTAACTTCATTGATGAAAGCTGCTAAGTGTTCTGCTTCTTTCTCAAACAAGGCAAGACCTTTTTCCGGAGTACCAC
>JAAYSI010000064.1 GCA_012524045.1 Peptococcaceae bacterium
CCACAGTTACCCCTCTCTCCAGAATGGACGTACAAACAAAAACATTTATTTTTCCGGCTAAAAAGGCAGCTACTTTCTGTGCCCTATTCCGATCGGCACTCCAACTGCCGGCCACACTTTTGGCCGGAAACAGTGCGGCCAAACGACTTTCCCATTCCTGAACCATGTCGATCCGCGGAACAAAAACTAATAAGGGCCCTCGCTCAGCTAACTCCTTTAAAATTTTACTTAACTCTTCTGGACAATTTTTGCTCTTTGTTGATCCAGACTTGAAAGCAAAGGCGGGCAAGCGAAGTTTAATTATTTCCGGAACAGGCAACGGCCGACCATGGTGGCGGGCCGGCAGCCTGATCAACATACAGCTCTTTTTAGCTACTTTAGAGAACATTTCGGCATTCGGGGTAGCTGTAAGATAAACTATTCTGCCGCCATCTTTCAGCGCTTGGCGTAGCCCATAGGCTAAAGCTCGGTTATTAGCAAAGGGATAGGCATCCATTTCATCAAAGATTATTAAATCAAAGGCCCGACGAAACCTTAAAATCTGATGGGTGGTAGCCACTGTCAGAGGGGATGCTTCCAAATCCGGAGCAAGGGCTCCACTTAAAACTTTCAAGCGATACTCCGGAAAGCTCCGGCGCAGACGTGGCGCCACATCATGGACCACATCCTGACGGGGTGCGGCAAAAAGGACCTTGCAGCCACCTTGTAAATATTTTTTTATTAACGGAAAACAGATTTCCGTCTTCCCGGCTCCGCAAGCCGCCCAGATTAAGACTTCGCAGGCACCTAAGCGGCTATATTCCAATAATCTAGTGGCTGCTTGCTGTTGTGCCTGAGAAAAACTAAAAGCAAAATCGGCACTAGCGGCACCCTCGACACTGGCAACCTCCAGTGACTGACTTGGATCGACTGAGCCTGCTGCCGACTTACTAACAAAAAGGGCCTGCAGTGAACTTAAGGCTCCCAAGCTTTTACAACTTTGACAAGTCGCAGCCGGACCAAAAAGCGCCGGCCATTCCAAAACATCAGTACTGCCGCAGCGCTCACAACACCAACCCATGCGGGAAGTCCGTTTTAGGGCCGGCAGCCACTCCCCTTTAGCTTCGTTAATTGCTTTTTGCAAAAGTTTAGGCACTAGCTCAGCGGCAATATTTAGTTCTTGCGCATATAAAGGGTATTCTGTTGCCGCAATTATCCTTCCTTCCAGCAGCCGACAGAAGCGCTTAAACAAATGCTCATCTGCCAAAATTTTACATTCCGGAGCTATCGGGTCCTTAGCACAACGCCAAATTAGCTTGTCTTTAGCTAAAGGATAACCGCTTTGTTTTAAGCCGCGGCTGATTTTGGCCATAATTTGCTGCTCCAGCCCGTCTAGGCCCAAACCGTCCAACCCTTGCAGATGCCTTTGCAAGAATTCTAAGGGCAGTGCACAATCCAGATAGCTGACAGCGCGGAAATATAGCTTGTCCACCTCCGGTGCCGCAGAAAAAAAGAAATTACTTTGGTCTTTAACTACCACATACAGAAGCATGCTCTCTCTCCTGTTCTCTGGGCAAAAAATTTACTATTAAACCGGGAAAGCGCTTTTCCAAGCGGCTTTTAATTCTGCTTTTCTCCTCAGCGTTAAGAGTTTTGTCAATAAGCTGAATATTTAAATTTAGGGCCAAACCAGCCTTTTGGTAACGGTTATCTTTTTTTAACAAATAGATTTCTTTTTCCAGATGGCAGTGGTTAAATTCTGCGATTTGGATTTCCATAATTTCAACCTTACATTTGCCGACTTCCCGATTAGCTCGGATTGCGGTTAGCTTAGACAGCAACCAAGCTGGTGGTTGCCATTCTAATTTATCGCTTAGCTGCCAGAACAGAATAATGAAAACTAATAAACATATGTAACTAAAAAACATCACTGTCCTACCGCTCCTTTGCACTCCCTGCTATTCAGTCTATGCGGTAGGGTGAGCTCCGGTTCATTTGCTGTTTAAGCCTACCAGAAGCCAAAATAATATTCCTAGGGCGCCAAAAGCCAGATCCACATCGATTAGACTATGTAATCCTAAATAAAGAGCTGCTGTTTTAGAACAAATCCTGCTTAAATCCGAGCTTTTACGTAAGTCTTGGATGTAACCCCTAAGCCCTTTCAAAACCCAGCAAGCTAAAATTATTACCCCGGCTAAACCTTGGTTTAACAGAATCCGGCAGAAAGAAGAATGGGGGTCGAGCGTCCAATAGGGTATAGTCTGGACAAAGGGGAAGCCAAGCCAACCACCGGCCTGTGGCAAAAAATGCGCATACAGAGACAGTTTAAAACTGTCCAGATAATAAACAAAACGTTCAGGCAGCGTAGTATCAGTCCAGTTCCCCAGATGCTGCAAGGCAGCTGGAAAGCGCAAAAGGACATTATAACCCAGGGCAATTAGTAAGAAAGCTAAAAAGACTTTACTTAAGAATACTTTTCTGGCAGAAAATCCCGGCCAGACTGCCTGCTTATAAAATAATAAGGCTTCATTAGCTATTTCTTTTTTTTCATTTTTTTCTTTAGCCAATTTCTTGTCTTTTTCTTCTTTTTCTTCTTTTTCTTCTTTTTCTTCGTTTTCTTCTTTTTCTTCCCTTTCTTCCCTTTCTCGATTTTTCAAAACCAGCCTTTTGCCACTTAATATCAACAGGCAAAGAATCAGAAGGGCTACCGCTGCCCTGGAACCTGTCGCCAGCAAGCACAAGGCGAAAAACAACGGGTAAAACAGATTTAACTTCTTATCCTTCAGTGAAATTAGGATAAGTGCACCAAACAAAGCTGCAGCCGCATTGGGATAACCGAAGAAAAAAGCAAAACGACCGGCCTCCAGAGAGCCGGCAGGTAGCCAAATATGCTCGCTTCCAGGAAGCCAAGCTATTAGGGTACATAATAAAGTTCCGGCTAAAATTTTGTTCAGCAGATTTTCACCGGCTTGGGGACTAGACCTTAAGCTTCGGCCCCAAAGAAAGGCAATAAGAAAAATTAGCCACTTATAAGCTTCCAGCCAGCCTTCAACTTTCCTTACCGGATTCCAAAGTCCGATTAAACTGAGAAGGATAAGAGCCAAAAAGATATAAATCGAATATATGGAAAGTATTTGCCGAAATTTAGTGCCAGCTAGGGATAGATAATTTGATTGACAAATACTGGCAAAACTATGTAAACTATATATTATTAATAAGCTGCCCAATAAAATCCATTCGCGGACAAAAAACATCCCGTGACAGACAAAGCATAATAGCAGAAATCCGCTTAGGCAGTGCTCTCTTTTCCAGCCGAACAAACCCTACCCCTCCAGAAACTCTCACTTGCAAGTCCAAAAATATTTCTCTATCATATTATTGAGTTCTAGAAATATTATGCTTGGTTTTCCGGCTAATGAGGTAAGAAAATGACTATAAAAGTACTACACCTAATCGGCGGTGGAGAGATAGCAGGCGCAGAAAAACATGTGCTTTCGCTGTTAAATCATCTACCGGCTGAAAATGTAAATCCTCTGTTAGGCTGTCTTTTGCAAAATTCTCCGCTGGCTGACCTGGTTCAAGCCAGAGGTTTGGCCAGCGTAACTTTTCCAATGAAATTCCCGTTAGATTTAACAGCGGCAATTCCACTTATTCGTTTTTGCCGTGAGTCTCAGATTCAGCTTCTACATTGCCACGGTACGCGCGCAAGCTTGGTTGGCCGAGTAGCAGCTAGGATTCTCAGTTTGCCCTGCATTTCAACTATTCACAGTCTGCCCGAATTTGATTATAAAGTTAGCTGGAAAGGCCGGGCAGCTTTATTTTTGGATTACCACACCCTATCCTTGGTGGATGCGGTTATCACGGTTTCCTATAACCTTAAGGAATACGCCGTCACTCGCCGCGAGCAAAAAGGGCTTACTTTTCCGGTAAAAATTATTTATAACGGCCGGGAAACTCTGGATTTTTCCGAACGAGATCAATTAAGAGATAATTTCCGGAAAGAATATGGCATTCCTGAACACACTGTGGTGCTGGGGACAATTGGCCGCCTGCATCCGGTTAAGGGGCAGTTTTTTCTAATCGAAGCCGCCCAGTTGCTACATAAAGAATTTCCTGATCTGCACATCCTGCTAGTCGGCGATGGACCTAGCCGAACCGAATTACAGGATGTGCTTAAAGCATCCGGCCTAAACTATACCCTAACCGGCTATCTGCCCGAGGCTTGGCGGATATTACCGACGATGGATATCTTTGTCCTGCCTTCGCAGCATGAAGGTATGGGCCTGGTTCTATTGGAAGCGGCTCAGGCTAAGGTGCCGATTGTGGCCACCAGGGTTGGAGGAATCCCCGAAATTCTGACCGACCAAAGTGAAGCACTGCTTGTAAACCCGGCCAATCCGCTGGATTTAGCTCTGGCTTGCAGTAAGCTTTTGAACGACCAGGCTTTAGCCCAAAAATTAGTCACCAAGGCAGCGGAGAAGGCTAAACTCTTTACTCCTGAAAAAATGGCCACGGAAACAGCGGCCTTGTACAGGGAAATTCTCAAATGATTATTCGCGATTTATTCTTATTCACAATGCTTTTGGCGTCTTTTGGCCTGCAGAACACGGGCTACATAGAGCGGCAGAATTGCTTGCCGTTTTAAACGAGACGGTTGAGTCAACAGTCTGTAGAGCCATTCTAGCTTTAGATTGCGTACGAAAAGCGGAGCTCTTTTGACTAAACCGGCCAAAACATCAAGGGAACCTCCGACGCCTATTCTAACCCGGGCCAAGCCGGTATTGGCGGCATTCCAGTATTCCTGTTTAGGCGCACCCAAGCCGACCAAAAGAATGTCCGGGGCAAAATTCTTTATTCTTTCAATTAACAGCGGCTGTTGTTCGGCGGTAAAATAACCGTGATGACAGCCGAACACTATATTCGGATATTTTTTTTGCTGATTAATTACTGCTCTCTCTGCAACACCCGGTTTGGAACCGAGCAAAAAAACTCGCCAACCCTGCTTATTGGCTTCTTCCAAAATTCTTAGCGCTAAATCAATCCCGGTAACCCTTTCCGGTAATCTATGGCCTAGTTGCCGCGCTGCCCAAAGCACACCCACACCGTCGGCAACTATTAAATCAGCCGAATTAATCAATTGTTGCAACTCCCTATCGCTTGCCGCCTTGTAGATAAGCTCAGGGTTAGCTGTAACAATGCGGATATCCCCATCAGCCAATACAGCCTGAATAATCTGGTCCAGACATTGTTCCATACTTAAACTATCTATCCGGACTCCCAAGATCTCCATGTTTTGCATCTTATTCTCCCAAAGCCACCTAACTCAGACTTTCTTGAAGCTGTACTTGAGAGCTTTTCCCGTTCCTAAAACAACGCAGGAAATCGGGTCGTCGGCAATAGTCACTACAAGGCCGGTTTCCCGCGAAATTCTTTCATCAATCGCATAAAGCAGAGCACCCCCGCCGGTCAGGACAATTCCCTTATTCATAATATCAGCGGCTAACTCCGGCGGTGTCCTTTCCAGAACATCCCTGATCGCGGAAATAATATCGGCCACGACTTCTTCCAATGCTTTATAACAAGCTGTAGAATTGATTTTTATGGTTTTGGGTAAACCTGTAACCAAATCACGACCTCTAATATCTATCTCCTCGTTGCCCGGTTTGCCCTCAGGTACCGCACAACCTACCCTCATTTTTATTTCTTCTGCTGTCCGCTCGCCAATCATCAGATTATATTCCCGGCGTACAAACTTGGCTATGGATTCATCCATCCTGTCCCCGCCGACCCGGAGA
>JAAYSI010000065.1 GCA_012524045.1 Peptococcaceae bacterium
GCCGAGAGCGGCTTCACAGACAGCTGATGAGCATAGGGATATTAGGACTAATAATACAGTGAAAATCAGCAGAGAGCGTATTTTAAGCATTTTTCTACCCCTTATTTTTTATTTTTAGTTTGGCTAGCTGAAAAAAAAATATCCGGGTAATTACTAAAAAGGTAATAATATGGTACAATGTAAGACATCATACAACTGTTTTTAGTAGCCCTCTCGACTTAACTGTTTTCGAAGAACATTGTCGGAGTACATATAATGTCGTTATTTTAGCGTTTTAAAAGCTGCCTTAGATCTGCTTCCAGCTTGAACAGAGAATCATCTAAAAGGAGAAGAACAATGGAAATAAAACCGATTAAAAGCAGAAAAACCAAAGAAATCATCCTCGAACAAATTAAAAACTTTATTATTGAAGGCCATCTCAACATTGGAGATAAATTGCCGACCGAGATGGAACTGGCCGAAAAATTTCAAGTCAGTCGGACTTCGGTTCGGGAAGCTTTGTCTGCTCTGAGTTTAACCGGAATCTTGGAGATAAGGCAGGGAGAGGGTATTTTTATTAAAAAATCGCCGTCCAATGCTATTATTGAACCTTTAAGTTTTATTATGCTTTTGGAAAAAGACAAGATTCAGAACATCTTGGAGGTTCGGAAGGCTTTGGAAATTGAAACCGCAGCGTTGGCGGCTCAAAGGAGGGGCGAACAGGATTTAGAGCATTTACGGTCTTTGATTGAGGCTATGAAAAAAGACCTGCCGCAAGCCAAAAACAGCGAAAAAATAGATCTAGAGTTCCATCTGGCTTTAGCTAAAGCTTGTAAGAACCCTTTAATGGATCGCCTTATGAATACCGTCCAAGGAATTATCAGTGAAAATTTGCATGTAACCCGTACTCTCTGGCTTAACACCGGTAGCACGCAAAGATTATACGAGGAACACCAGGAGATCTATTTGGCTGTTGCCGACCAGGATACTAATAGGGCTCGGCGGGTGATGTACGAACACTTAAGCAAAGTAGAAACAGAACTGAAACGCTTGCAAAAAATTGAGCACCAAAAAATCGAACACCATAAATAACTTAAATAACAATATAAATGTTACAAATAAATATCGAATAAAATAGTCCAACTTTTCAGAAATTTACTGTTTACAGCAAAACAGTCTCTGGCTATAATCAAAGTAAGATGTACTACATATGATGGTCAGACCATCATTTGTAAATCTAAACTCAGAATACTATAGGAGGAGAACAAGGAATGTTTAACCAAGAAGTGCTTAATGAGCTTATTAAGGCTTTAGGGAAAGACAATGTGCTAACCGAAAAAGAAGATTTGCTTACTTATTCCTTTGACGCAACCGCTGCCATGCCGCGGGAAACGCCTAATGTAGTGGTTACGCCTAATAACACTGAAGAAGTGGCTACGGTAGTAAAAATTGCTAACCGTTACAAAGTGCCGATTTACCCGAGAGGTTCGGGTACCAACCTAAGTGGGGGTACCATCCCGCTTGAACAAGGAATTGTTCTTTCGCTTTTGCATATGGACAAAATCTTAGAGATAGACGATGAAAACCTGACGGCCTGGGTGGAACCGGGTGTTATAATTCAGGACTTAAATGACGCTGTAGCCAAATACGGCCTAATCTATCCGCCGGATCCGGGCACAGTGACCACGGCTACCATGGGCGGCTCCGTTTCAGAATGTTCCGGTGGCTTACGTGGACTGAAATACGGCGTAACAAAGCATTATGTAATGGGTATGGAATTAGTTTTGGCTAACGGAGATGTGATTAAATGGGGAGGCAAAACAGTTAAAAACGTCACCGGTTATGACTTAACCGCCTTATACACCGGTGCCGAAGGGACTCTCGGTATTATCACCAAAATTTTGGTCAAACTCATACCCGCTCCGGAAGCCCGTAAGAGCTTTTTGGCCGTGTTTGACGATATAAATAAAGCCGGGACCTGTATTTCAGCCATAATAAAAAATAAAGTAATTCCGGCGACGCTGGAGATTATGGACAATGTTACTATTCGTACAGTAGAAAACTTTACTAAGGCCGGTTTGCCAACTGAGGCCGAGGCCGTAGTACTAATAGAAGTCGATGGCTATAAAGAAAGCGTTGCCAGAGAAGCGGAAATAGTTGAGCGGATTTGCAAGGAATGTGGTGCAGTAGAAGTCAGAGCAGCGGAGTCCGATGAGGAAAGGGATAATATCTGGTTTGCGCGCCGTAACGCTCTTCCGGCCTTGGCACAAATGAAACCCACCACCGTGCTCGAGGACGCCACCGTTCCGCGCAGCAAAATACCGGAAATGTTACACGCAATTCGGCAAATTGCTGAAAAGTACAACTTAACCATCGGCACTTTCGGCCACGCCGGCGACGGCAACTTGCATCCGACTATTGTGACCGATTTCCGCGATAAAGAAGAAATGGAAAGAGTGGATAAAGCAGTCGATGAAATATTCAAGGTTGCAGTAAGTCTGGGCGGAACCCTCTCCGGGGAACATGGAGTTGGTATATCTAAGGCAAAGTATTTACCGCTGGAGTTTGGAGAAGCCGGTGTTGAAACCTTAAGAAGAATCAAAGAAGCTTTAGACCCAAACTACCTGCTCAATCCTGGGAAGATTGTCCTGAGGGGGGAGTAAATTGAGCATTTATTCATCTTTAGATTCCGTTCAGAAAGAAGTCTATAAATGTATGAAATGCGGCAACTGCCAAGCTGTTTGCCCGATTTATAAAGAAATCAAGAAAGAAGTCGGAGTTGCCCGCGGCAAAATTGGCCTTATCGAAATGGTGCTTGACGGGGAGCTTGACGTCAGCCCAGGCTATGCTGACAGGATGTCCTTATGTACCACTTGTATGGCTTGTAATGAGATCTGTCCTTGCGGAGTCAGGTTTGATAAGATAATCCTGGCAGCTCGCGCCGACGCAGTTCGCAAACGCGGTCTACATCCGCTTAAAAAGACCATCTTTAAGACTTTAAAACGGCAGCGTTTATTTGATTTTGGCTTAAAGGTTGGAAGTAAATTCCAAGGGGTCGCGTTCAAAAGAATTGAAGGCAAACATTACGGAGCCCGTATGCGCTTTAATTTAGGGCTTGGTAAAGACAAAGTCTTTCCGAGATTGGCCGCCAAACCCTTCCGTTCTCAGTATCCTTCGGTGATTAAAGTAGACAATCCTAAAATGAGAGTAGCCTTTTATACCGGCTGTATGATCAATTACTTCTATCCGGATATGGGCAAAGCAGTGGTTGACGTGCTGACCGAAAACGATGTAGAAGTAGTCATACCGGCCGATCAGGGCTGTTGTGGTATTCCGGCCTCGGTAAACGGCGATGTGGAAAGCGCTAAAGCTCTAGCTATCC
>JAAYSI010000066.1 GCA_012524045.1 Peptococcaceae bacterium
CAGTTTTGACCGTTTTTAGCCTACCTATAAGGAATTGAAACCAGGAAAAACCTTCCTTTTGTCGAAGTATGGGGCAGGTTTTTAGCCTACCTATAAGGAATTGAAACTGGAGTCGGTATTGCAGATGTCTTGGCATTGCACCGTTTTTAGCCTACCTATAAGGAATTGAAACTGGGCATTTGTCGCACTTTCTTCCTTGTGTGCAGCAAAGCTCTTATACTATCCATGATCAATTGAAACAAGTTGTAAAGAGCGCGATATCGTATCGAAAATAGAGTTCTTAGTTACCTAATAGTGATCAAAATAATTAATGTCGTATAATGGATCTAATACGACACAAGCGTTTTTATACTACTAATTAAGGAACAAAAACCAATCAATAAAAAATATCGGCTTTTTTGCCGATAATAGTTTGTAGTTGACCTATGAGGGGTTGAAGCATAAAGGTACAAATTACCTTGCTATTCTTGTATAAGATATAAAAAGCATAGAGGAATCCGGTGATAAAATTGAAAATGTATGTCGGGATTACAGACTATGATTGGTATAAGCTTTTGAAGCAGGCCAATTGCGACGAAGTGAACTTTTGGAAACCAAGCGGCAGAACAAATTTTAAAGCCCTTGACGAAGGCGATTTGTTTTTATTCAAATTACACAGCCCCCATGATTATTTGTAGGCGGTGGGTTTTTTGTAAAATTCTCAATATTACCGTCTTCATTAGCATGGGAAGCCTTCGGTATAGCTAATGGGGCGAGAAGCTTGTTTGAGTTAAACAATAGGATATATAAATACAGAAAGACAGACCGCTTAAATGAACCGGATCCTCAGATAGGGTGTATTATCTTAACGATGCCATTTTTCTTTGAAGAAGATAGCTGGATTCCTGTTCCCGGCAATTGGAGTAAAAACATTGTACAAGGGAAAACCTACGATACTTCAGAACATTATGGAAAACTATTATATCAGCAAGTTCAGAAGGTAATGCATGATCAGAGATCCGATATAAGTTTACTGGGAGAAGAATCGTTAAAAAACCGATATGGCAAAGAACAAATGATAAAACCGAGAATAGGGCAGGGTGCTTTCAAGATTCTTATCACCGATGCTTACAGTAGGAGATGTGCCATAACCGGTGAAAAAACATTGCCCGTTTTAGAAGCAGCCCACATTAAACCCTACAGTCTTAGTGGTCCTCATGATATAAGAAATGGACTTCTACTAAGGAGAGATTTTCATGCATTGTTTGATCGTGGATACCTAACGGTTGATAAGAAGTTCAATATTGAAGTAAGCCGACGCATCAAAGAAGATTTTGGAAATGGTAGAGATTACTATGCTTACCATGGAAAGAAATTGATTGTATTGCCCCAAAGAAAAGAACAACTTCCAGATCCATACTATTTAGAATGGCATAATGAAAATGTTTATTTGAAATAATTCTAGCGGCACACCCTGTGCCCATTTTTATTTCACACTGATAATACTCCCTTTTGTTATTTCTACCAATATTTGTGGGGTAAGTTTGAAGACGGCATTAGGGGTTCCGGCGGCTGCCCATATTTCATCATATTGCAGCAGGTCTTCATCAATAAATGTGCTTATAGGGTTTTTATGTCCCACAGGTGGGATGCCGCCTATTGCAAAACCTGTGTGTTCTAGGACAAAGTCTGCATCTGCTTTTTCTAGTTTTTCACCGATATGTTCTTTGATTGCTTTTTCATTAACTCTATTTGTACCGCTAGCAATAATTAATATTGGATTCTGTGATGTTTTGCCTTTAAAGATTAATGATTTTGCTATCTGGCTTACCGTACAACCTATCGCATTTGCGGCTTCTTGTGCAGTACGGGTGGAATCCGGTAATTCTATAACATTGAGCTCAAACCCAAATTTATTAAGTTCGATTTGAACTTTTTCGGCACTTTTCTTTAAATTTGATGACATAAAAAAACTCCTCCTTTTGCAGGTTTGTTAAAGATATCTTGCGGCTAAACAGTTTTACTATAGAATGAGTAAGTCGGTATTGTACGTTCATATCATATAATATACTACTTTAATAGGCTAAACCCTAGTCTTTCATAGAAATGAATTTATTAAAAAATAACTACAGCTTTTCCGGAGGGTCTCTGTTACTTTTAATACATATAG
>JAAYSI010000067.1 GCA_012524045.1 Peptococcaceae bacterium
ATTATTTTTTAGACTTATAGTTTTTGGCTCTCTCTAAACTAGAGTAAAGACTTTTTGAAGATTTTGCAACTGTAAAGATTATTAATAAAAGATTATCAATAAACCTATTGATAGTCTTTATTCTTTTATAATGGGTAAAATATCAAAAGATAAAACGGCAAAGAACATTTTTTTAAAAAATTTCTAAAAAAGAGTTTTCAAAAAGGTCAAAAAAGGTTAAAATAAAGTAAAGGTCAATAAAGGTCATAAGGTCAAATAATGTCAGAAAGAAATGGGGAAAGAGCTATGGGCAATTTAGCAGACAGAATTGAAAGGTATTTAAAAGAAATACTGGAACAGGCCGAAGAAGGCTATGTTGTCCTGCAAAGAGGCTATCTGGCAGAGTTTTTCTCCTGTGCCCCTTCACAAATAAATTATGTTCTAACTACCAGGTTTACCGCCGAGAGGGGCTATAAGGTTGAAAGCCGACGCGGCGGTGGGGGGTATTTAAGGATTATCCGCTTAGGCTTGGACCCGGACGGAAAATTTCAAAGATTAATGGCTGAATTAATAGGAGATGAACTTACTGAAAACCGGGCCAATAATCTCATAGATAGGTTGGCAGAAGAAGAGCTCTTTACAAAACGTGAAGCAATTCTCTTCAAAAGTATCTTTGCAGATCGAATATTTGCAGACTGTACTTCCTTGTGTAACCAGCTAAGAGCCAGGATGATGAAGGAATTACTCGCTAATATGTGTCGAGATGATTTAGAGGAGTGATTATGATGTTGTGCCAAAATTGCCAACAGCGAGATGCCACTGTTCACTTAACAAAAATAGTGAACGGACAGGCGACTCAAATGCATCTTTGTCAGGAATGTGCGCAAAAACTTCAGGGTTTTAGCTTTGGTTTCAGCCTGCATCCAGGTATGGTATCCGATTTTTTGCAAGCTCTCTTTGGTTCGAGCTATGTCGGAAAAACAGAACACACTAAACTTCAGCAGGAACAGTGCCCCGGCTGTGGCCGGACTTTTGCTCAAATTCAACAATCCGGCCGAATGGGCTGCAGTAGATGTTATGAAATTTTTGAATCCCAAATGGAGCTGCTTTTACGCCGAATACATGGCGAAACTGCTCATGTGGGCAAGGTGCCGGTCAGAACGGGTGCAGCTTTCCGTAAAAAGCAGGAGATTACCAAACTTAGAACGAAATTGCAGTATCTAATCGAGAATGAAGCCTTTGAAGAAGCAGCATTGGTTAGAGATCAGATTCGCGAACTGGAAAAGCAGTTTGGAGGTGAGAGTTAATGAGCCATAAAGATTTACTGGCTAAAGACAGTTATTGGATGCATACTGATGGCCTATCCATCGTGCTCAGTACCCGAGTTAGGTTAGCCAGAAATTTGAAAGACATTTCCTTTCCACATGCTTTAAGTGAGGATGAAGCCAAAAGGGTCGAGCAACAAATAGCCGGTATCCTGGAGCAAATAGACGTTGAGGGCGAAAGATTAACTTATCTTCCGTTAAGTCAGTTGACCAATATTGAAAAAAGAGTACTGACCGAAAAACATTTAATAAGTCCGGATTTTGCTCAACTAACTGTGGCCCGCGGAGTAGGAATTTCTGATAGCCACAAGGTCTCCATCATGGTAAACGAAGAAGATCACTTGCGGATCCAAGTTTTGCTACCAGGCCGCAATTTGCACCGAGCTCTGACTTTAGCCAGTTTGATTGACGATAAACTAGAAGAAAAATTGGACTATGCTTTTAAAGAGAAATTTGGCTACTTAACTTCTTGCCCGACTAATGTAGGAACAGGCTTAAGAGTTTCCGTAATGGTTCACTTACCGGCTTTAGTAATGACTAACCAAGTACAGCAGGTTTTGGGGGCTCTGGCTCCACTTGGTTTAGCTGTCAGAGGACTGTACGGAGAGGGTTCCAGAGCATTCGGCAATATTTATCAAATATCGAACCAAATTACTCTAGGTAAGAGCGAAGAAGACACCCTTACGAATCTAGAAGCCGTGACCAAGCAAATAATCGATTGTGAGATGCAGGCTCGCGAAGCTTTGAAAACTCAATCTCCACTGATCACCCAGGATAAAGTCTGGCGAGCTCGAGGAACTTTGGAAAATGCCAGACTGTTGACAGCCGAAGAGACCTTTAGCATTCTTTCTGATGACCGTCTAGGCATGGAAATGGAAGTGTTGCCGAAAGTATCCGCCGGTTTTGTTTCGCTGCTAATTAATTCCTTGCAGGGTTGTCTACAATACAGAAATGAAAAACCTTTAGACGGTAATTTGCTTAACTATGAAAGAGCTAATTTCTTAAGACAAATGTATCAAAGAAAGGATGGATAAAAAATGGCAGGTAGATTTACGCAAAGAGCAGAAAAAGTTTTTAGACTGGCTGAAAACATCGCGAAAAGAATGGGACATAAGATAATAGGTACCGAACACTTACTACTCGCTTTAGTTGAAGAAGGAGAAGGCATTGCTGCTAAAGCCTTAAACGGTCTTGGCCTGGATGCCCAAAAAATTAGCTCGAAAATAATGCAGATCAGCGGCATCGGACAACCCTTTGCCGGAGAAATAGGTCTCTCGCCGCGCGTCAAAAGAGTTGTGCAAATTGCGACGGAAGAGGCTGCTCGCCAAGGGGTCAACTATATAGGCACAGAACATCTCTTGCTTGGTCTGGTCATCGAAGGGGAGGGCATTGCGGCCAGAGTCCTTGCCGATCTGAAGGTAAGCCCGGAAAAAATATGGGAACAAGTAATGAATCTCTTAGGAGGCGAAATAGACGGGACTCCACCGCCGGGAGCAGGCAGTGGCAATGCTCCTAAAGGTGGACCGGCAATGAATACCCCTACCTTAAACGAATTTGGCCGAGATCTAACCGTTATGGCGGCTGAAGGGAAGCTTGACCCGGTAGTAGGCCGCGAAAATGAGATTGAGCGTGTTATTCAGGTCTTGAGCCGCCGGACCAAAAACAATCCGGTTTTAATTGGAGAACCCGGCGTGGGTAAAACGGCAATTGCCGAGGGCTTAGCCCAAAGAATTGTCAGCAATAATGTTCCTGAGATCTTACTTGATAAAAGAGTGGTAACTCTCGATCTTTCATCCGTGGTTGCCGGTACCAAATACCGGGGTGAATTTGAAGAGCGAATGAAAAAAGTAATGGAAGAGATCAGAACAGCAGGCAATGTCATAGTCTTTATCGATGAACTGCATACCCTGATTGGAGCCGGAGCGGCCGAAGGGGCTATTGATGCTGCCAATATTTTAAAACCGGCTTTGGCCAGAGGGGAAATGCAATGCATAGGAGCAACCACTTTAGACGAATATCGTAAGCATATTGAGCGGGATCCGGCTTTGGAGCGTCGTTTCCAACCTATTACTGTCGGTGAGCCGACTCCTGAGGAAGCTATTGAGATCCTCCGGGGCTTACGCGATCGCTACGAAGCCCATCACAGAGTCAAAATCACTGATGAGGCTATTGAAAATGCGGTCAGACTTTCCGCCCGTTATATTTCCGATCGCTTCTTACCGGATAAAGCCATTGACTTGATTGATGAAGCTGCCTCCCGGGTTCGTCTGCAAAGCTTCACAACTCCCCCTGATTTGAAAGAACTGGAAGAAGCAATAGAAAACTTGAAAAAAGAAAAAGAAGCTGCCGTTAAACGCCAGGAGTTCGAAGAAGCAGCCAGAATCAGGGATGAAGAGCAAAAACAAAGGGAAAATCTCGATAAACTTCGGAAAAAATGGGAGGCTAACCGGGAAAAAGATCTCAGTATAGTCGATCCGGAAAATGTGGCTCAAATTGTTTCCAGTTGGACTGGAATTCCGGTAAACAAACTGGCAGAAGAAGAAAGCGAAAGACTACTGAAATTGGAGCAAATTCTGCACGAGAAAGTCGTTGGTCAAAAAGAGGCAGTCAACGCTGTAGCCCGTTCGGTCCGTAGAGCCAGAGCAGGCTTGAAAGATCCGAAACGCCCAATTGGTTCGTTTATCTTCCTTGGACCAACCGGAGTGGGTAAAACTCAGCTTGCCAGAACTTTAGCGGAAGCTTTATTCGGGGATGAAAATGCTCTGATCAGAATAGACATGTCCGAATATATGGAGAAACACGCCGTATCCCGCATGGTCGGGTCGCCTCCGGGCTATGTCGGTCATGATGAAGGTGGCCAGCTTACCGAACTGGTCAGAAGAAAACCATATAGCGTTGTTCTCTTTGATGAGATAGAAAAAGCACACCCTGAAGTATTCAATATTCTTTTGCAAGTTCTAGAAGACGGAAGACTCACTGACTCCAAAGGAAGAGTGGTAGATTTCCGTAATTGTGTAATCATCATGACTTCCAATGTCGGCGCTTCCTACCTCAAACGAGAAACCCTTGGCTTTGCAGCCGGTAGGGATGCCGAAGCGGAACACAAGTCCATGAGTTCGCGAATTATGGATGAGTTGAAGAAAACCTTCCGCCCGGAATTTTTAAACAGGGTTGACGAAATGGTGGTCTTCCACCAGCTTGCCCAGGAAGATTTGATTGAAATCACCAAAATCTTGCTTAAAGATGTCACCAAACGTCTTGAGGAAATGGATTGCCAGCTGGTTGTTGACAACAAGGCTATAGAATACTTGGCCGAAGAGGGCAATGATCCGGCCTTTGGAGCAAGGCCTTTGCGCAGAGCCATTCAAAAACTGATTGAAGATCCGCTTTCCGAAAAGATCCTCGAAGGTAAGTTTAAAGCCGGAGATACGATTAGAGTTAGACTAGCTAATGGTAAGTTGGTTTTCAGCAAGTCCAGTCCGAAGAAGGCTGCTACGAAAAAGGCTGCAGAAACTGCTGAGACTATAGACGATGTAGCAAGTGACCTAGAATAAAGAAAAAGGGCGGAGAAGGATCTGTGGCAAGGCTAAAAACAAAGTTCTTTTGTACGGAATGTGGTCAAGAGAGCACTCGCTGGCTTGGACGCTGTCCGGGCTGCGGGGAGTGGAATACTCTGGTTGAAGAGAAAATCGAGAAAACGGCAAGCAAACTAAGCAGAGGGGTTGCTGAGGTGACCCCTTTGCCCAAAATCGCAACGACCGAAGGCCAACGCCTAGATACCGGCAGTGCCGAATTGAACCGAGTACTGGGAGGAGGGGCGGTTGTAGGCTCTTTGGTATTAATCAGCGGGGAACCCGGTATCGGGAAATCTACGCTGCTTTTGCAAATGGCTGCCCACCTCTCGCATAATGCGGATGTTCTTTATGTATCGGGTGAGGAATCAGCCAGGCAAATTAAAATCAGAGCTGACAGAATGAATATCCATTCGTCTCGGGTTCATATTCTAACTGAAAACTCGTTGGACAGAGTGCATTCTATCGTACTGGAGAATAATTACAAAGTTCTTTTTATTGACTCCATTCAAACTATGGTTTTAGATCAGTTACAGTCAGCGCCAGGCAGTGTGAGCCAAGTAAGAGAGGGTGCGGCTTTTCTGTTAAAGTTGGCCAAAGAACATGAAATCACTGTTTTTTTAGTCGGTCATGTTACCAAAGATGGAGCTATCGCCGGACCTAGGGTTTTGGAACATATGGTGGATACAGTATTGTACTTTGAAGGGGACGGACACCATATCTTCCGGCTATTAAGAGCAGTGAAAAATCGCTTTGGCCCGACTAACGAAATTGGTGTTTTTGAAATGCGAGGGGACGGTTTGGCCGAGATAGACAATCCTTCCATGCTATTTATCGGGGATCGTTCGCGACAAGCAGCAATTGGCTCGGCAGTGGTAGCAACCATGGAAGGAACCAGGCCCTTATTGGTGGAAATTCAAGCCTTAGTGACATCGTCGCCTTTTGCTCCGCCACGGCGGACCGTTAATGGCATGGATTATCACCGTTTACTTATGTTATTGGCCGTTTTAGACAAGCGTGCCGGCTATTCTTTTACTACGCGCGATGTATTTGTTAATGTCACCGGAGGTTTGGAAATCAAGGAGCCGGCTGCAGATTTAGCTGTTATAGCTGCCGTTATGTCCGGCTTAAAGGAGAAGTCTGTGGGTCGGACTGCTTTGATCGGTGAACTGGGCTTAACAGGGGAGATAAGAGGTGTATCCCAAATCGAACAGCGGGTAAAAGAGGCTGAAAAGTTCGGCTTTGAAAGGTGTATTATTCCGGAGATGAATGCCGGTAGACTTCAGTCTGGCAGCATGAAGATCCATCCTGTTCGAACCATAGAAGAAGTGTTAGAGATTCTTTATTAATCAAAAACATTCCAAACACAGCGAAGAGTCTGTACGTTAGTAAGATTCTTTGCTCTGCTTGGAATGGAAATATCAGACGGCAGCCTATTAATCTATCTCTAAGCTTTATTATTTAAGATTGTAAACAGTTAAGGTATTTAGTCTCTCTTTTTCTTTTTCTAAAACATCGCTTAAAGACAAGCCCAGTGTATTTACCAAAGCAGCAATATAAAACATTTGATTCCCTAATTCCATCTCGACTGTTTCCCGGCAATTGGAACATAACTTACCGTTTAAATGGCTCGAAAACAAATACTTTAATTCGGCTAAGGTTGTGTCCTCGGGGATAGTCGGTTTTTTCGCATTTACATTAATACAACCGCAAGCGGTTACTGCCTTGATTACTGCCCTGTTTACCCGACAGGAAGCCTCCTGGCCTTTGGACAGGATATCAAGAATACTTTGATGACGTATAAGCATAGAATCAACGAGTTCTTGGAATTCTTGGTTTGTCAAATTCATTGGAAATGCTGCACTCCTTTCCGCCAACTTAATTATAGACAGCTCTGGACTTAATTGTCAATTTTAGAGAAAGAAGAAATTAGCAAGGGAATAATTATTTTTGAGACAATTTGTCATTTACTATGAATGTGTTTAGCTAGCTGTTATAATAGGACTTATAAAAAAGGTCTTAAACAAATAGGGGTTTAGCATAGATGAATACTAAATTTTCTCTAAAAGTATAAAGACTTATTTTTTTAGCCAAAATATAGAAAAAGGGAGGTGATCTGGTGATTCGCCTAATACGCGGCATCATCACCCTGTTGTTTGGCGCAGCAGGATTGTACTTGAACTACATGTTGATAAATTTCGCAGACCTCAATTCTTTAACTGCGAAAATCGGTTGGGAGTTAAGTTTATTTGGGACTTATATTTTTTCATTTATTTTATTCTCTGTTCTTGGTTTCTTTTTAGCCCCTGTTTGTATAAGATTCTTTATGGGCTTAGTTAGATGGCTGGAAAGTAAGCTAACCCTGTTACCTACTAATGACTTAATTGCAGGCTCGGTAGGTATAATAGCCGGTTTGCTTATTGCCAGCCTTTTTAGCGGCTCGCTCTCCGATATTCCTTTCATTGGTCCGGTATTATCGATACTGATTAGTGTTTTTCTGGGCTATGTAGGGTTAATTATCGGGATCAAACGCAAAGATGATTTATTTGGCCTTGTTAGCCTTATTCCCAAACTTAGAAGTGAGAAGGCTGAGAAGGACAAAAAAGACGCAAAGGGCAAAAATAAACAAGCTAACTCGGCTTACAAAATTCTTGATACCAGTGTAATTATTGACGGCCGAATAGCGGATATTGTCAAGACCGGTTTCTTGGACGGAGTTCTTTTAGTTCCGAGTTTTGTGTTAGAAGAGCTTCGCCATATTGCTGACTCTTCTGATGTGCTCAAGCGTAACCGGGGTCGCCGAGGTCTGGATATTCTTAACCAAATATCCAAAGAGTCGATGATTAATGTAGAGATTTACGAACAGGATTTTGATGATATAGCCGAAGTGGACAGCAAATTAGTCCGTTTAGCCAATAATCTTAATGCTTCCATACTGACCAATGATTATAACTTAAACAAAGTGGCTGAACTGCAGGGTATCAAAGTTTTAAACATCAACGAACTGGCCAATGCTGTAAAACCGGTGGTACTGCCAGGGGAAGAAATGTACGTTCAAATTATGAAAGAGGGTAAAGAACCCGGCCAAGGGGTAGCCTACCTCGATGACGGAACCATGATTGTCGTTGACGGAGGACGTAAATATATTGGCCAAAACACCAGCGTACTTGTTACGACCGTACTGCAAACTGCTGCCGGGAGAATGATTTTTGCCAAGCCGAAAGGGCTGTTGGAAAAATCCACCGAGGAGTTTTCCCATGAAGTCAATGCCTATGGCTAAGATAGCTGCAATCATACCCGCTGCCGGGCAAGGCAGAAGGATGGGGGATCAGGGTAATAAGCTATTGCTTGAGCTTGCCGGGATCCCTATCCTTGTTTATACTCTTAGCATTTTTGAGGCTTGTCCGTTAGTCAGTGAAATTGTGATACCCACGGCGCCACAGGATATCCCAGCCATCCAAAAAATTGTTAAGGCCCATGGTTTTAAGAAGGTTAATAGCATAGTCGAAGGCGGTTCGGAAAGACAGGAATCAGTCGCGCGGGCTCTGACGGCTTTAAGTCCTTTCATTGCTAAAGTGGTGGTGCATGACGGGGCAAGACCGCTTTTGACTTTAGCGGAGTTAGAAGCTTTTTTAAGAGAAGCAGAAGCCTGCCAGGCCGCTATAATGGCTGTCCCGCTTAAAGATACCGTCAAAAGGGTGGATGAACGGGGTTGGGTAGTAGAAACTCCGCCGCGTGAAAACCTTCGGGCAGTTCAGACTCCACAGTTTTTTGATCGACCTCTTTTGGAAAAAGTACACAAACTGGCCGAAGCTGAGGGCTATAGTGCTACGGACGATGCTGCGTTAATGGAGTGGCAGGGTTATCCGGTCAAAATAATCCCAGGTTCGTACGAAAATCTAAAAATTACCACGCCCGAAGATCTGCTCTTAGCAGAAATAATCCTGCAAAAACGCAAGGAGAGAGATTCATGAAAATAGGAATCGGCTATGATGTACATGCTTTTGCCGAAGGCCGTCCTTTAATCTTAGGAGGGGTTAAAATCCCTCATAGTAAAGGCCTTAAGGGACATTCTGATGCTGATGTGTTGGTGCATGCCATTATGGACGCTCTGCTTGGAGCCTGTGCTTTGGGCGATATCGGTCGGCATTTTCCCGATACCGATCCGCGTTATGCGGGGATTTCCAGTCTTGAGCTTCTTGCGCTGGTATCCGGCTTAATAAGAAAGCATGGTTATAAACTTGGCAATCTAGACAGTATTGTGGTCGCCCAAAGACCTAAGCTTGCACCTTACATAGAACAAATGAGGCTTAATATTGCCGAGGTTTTGCAAACTGACCCGGCAGTTGTTTCAATTAAAGCCACCACTTCTGAACACCTTGGTTTTACAGGTAGGGAAGAGGGAATCAGTGCGCAGGCCGTTGTTTTGCTGTTTGCTGTTTAAGTGCTATAATAATTGGGAAAAAAGTCTAATAGTAATAGCAAATAAGTTAGAGCCTTAAAAGACTTAGTGATAGTTAACTTATAGGACTAAGTACAGTCAGCAAGTGACAGTGAACAAGTGATACTAAAAGATAAGAGTAAACAAATGAGAAACGGGGTTTTTAACTATGACAGTAAAAGTGCGATTTGCACCGAGTCCAACCGGACCTCTGCATATCGGAGGAGCCAGATCGGCATTATTTAACTATTTATTTGCGGCTAATCAAGGCGGCACTTTTATTTTAAGAATAGAGGATACGGATCTGGAGCGCTCAAGTCGCGAATCGGAAAAAAATATAATTGAAGCCTTGCGTTGGCTGGGCCTAAGTTGGAATGAAGGAATAGAGGTCGGCGGGGAAAACGGTCCCTACCGGCAGACCGAAAGACTTTCTATCTATGAGGAATATACCAAGAAGCTCTTAGATGCAGGACAGGCCTATTTCTGTTACTGTACGGAGGAAGAGTTGGAACGGGAAAGACAAGAGCTTCTGGACCGCGGGGAAACCCCACGCTACCTTGGCAAATGTCGGACACTGACAGCGGAACAGCGGCAAGCCTATGAAGCCCAAGGGCGAAAACCGGTGGTAAGATTTATAGTACCTCCGGGTCAGCAAATAGTAATTAATGATTTAATTCGGGGCCAAGTAGTATTTGACAGCGATGGGATAGGAGATTACATAATTGTTAAATCGGATGGGATCCCCACCTACAACTATGCTGTGGTTATCGATGATTTGCTGATGGGTATAACCCATGTGGTAAGGGGCGAGGAACATCTGTCCAATACCCCGCGCCAGGTGTTAATCTACGAGGCTTTGGGAGCGAAGACTCCGGACTTTGCCCACATTTCTTTAATCTTAAACACCGAAGGGCGCAAAATGAGCAAACGAGACGGGGATACGGCAGTCGTTGATTATGCTAAAAAGGGTTATTTACCGCAAGCCGTAGTCAATTTTATTGCCTTACTGGGCTGGTCGCCTTCCGGCGAGCAGGAGTTTTTTACCCTCGAGGAATTAGTCAAGGAATTCTCTTTGGAGAAGGTATCCAAGAGTCCTGCCGTCTTTGACCTAAACAAGCTGAACTATATTAACTCTCATTATCTGAAGCAAACGACCGATGAAGAACTGGTGGATTTGTGTTTGCCCTTCCTTAGAGAAGGAGGACTTTTTGCCGGAGAGTTAACCGCCGAAGACCGGGAATGGATTTCTTGTTTTATCGGGGCAGTGAAAGAAAAAGTAAATAATTTGAGCGAGATAAAAGAATATATCAAATATTTCAGCGGTACCGAAGTCGATGAATTAGACGCTGAAGCAAAGAATATCCTGCAAGCCGAGACCTTTCCGGCTGTGCTCGAACTGTTTAAACAAAAGGTCAGTAGCAGAGAACTTTTGGATCCGGCTAATGCCAAAGCTATCTTAAAAGAGATAACCAAAGAGTTAAAACTAAAAGGCAAGGATGTGTTTATGCCGATCCGGATAGCAGTCACCGGCCAAATGCATGGACCTGATCTGGATCGAATTATAGCTTTGCTCGGTAAAGAAAATATTGCAGCTCGGCTGGAACAGACCGCCAAACAAATCAATATTTCTTGAGTGTTTTATAAGGGGGAAAAATTGATGGTTTTAAAATTGTACAATAGCTTAACTCGCCGGAAAGAGGAATTTATACCGCGAAAGGAAGGCGAAGCCACGATTTATGCTTGCGGCCCGACCACTTATAATTACTTTCATCTCGGCAACGCTCGTATGTTGGTGGTCTTTGACATGGTCCGGCGCTACCTGCTTTATAAAGGATATAAAGTAACCTTTGTTCAGAATTTTACTGATGTGGACGATAAAATAATTAAAAGGGCAGCCGAAGAGGGAATGGACCCTATGGCTTTGGCCAAGAAATATATCGATGAATATTTTGTTGATGCTAAAGCTCTAAATATTTTAGTTGCGGACATTCACCCCAAAGCTACCGAGCATATTCAAGAAATGATCGAGATAATCCAAAGATTGGAGGAAAAAGGCCTCGCTTATAATGTGGACGGTGATGTCTACTTTGCGGTAGACAAGTTCCCTGATTACGGCAAACTTTCGGGGCGTTCGCTCGAAGATATGATGGCCGGAGCAAGGGTGGAAGTTGATGAACGCAAACGCAATCCGCTGGACTTTGCGCTCTGGAAAAAAGCCAAAGAGGGCGAGCCCCATTGGGACAGCCCCTGGGGGCAAGGTCGTCCCGGCTGGCATATCGAATGTTCGGCGATGGCCCTTAAATACCTTGGAGCCGGCTTTGATATCCATGGTGGCGGTGGCGATTTAGTTTTCCCGCACCATGAAAACGAAATTGCCCAATCTGAGGGCTGCTTAAATGGGCAAAGGTTCGCCAAATATTGGATGCATAATGCTTTTATCACGGTAAACCAAGAAAAAATGTCTAAATCTCTGGGGAACTTCTTCCTGGTCAGAGATGTGCTGAAAGAGTTTCCAGGCGAGGTGATCAGATTCTACCTGCTGGGGACTCATTATCGGAGCCCGCTGGATTTTGACGATCAAAAATTGGTTATGGCAGCCAAAGGTTTAGAACGCTTAAAAAACAGCCTTCGTCTGCTCAAGGAAGAGTTAGATAAAGTACTGCCCGAAGAAGAGCCCGGGGCTTCCGATAAACTGGTGGAGGCATCCGAAAAAGCACGCCGAGATTTTGAACAGGCTATGGACGATGACTTTAATTCAGCCCAAGCCTATGCTGTGCTTTTCGACTTAGCTCGGGAAATCAATACCTATCTTACCCAACCCAAGAAGAAAGCCTATGCTTTGACCGAGGCTTACAATACTTTGACGGAATTAGCCGGTGTTCTGGGCTTTGATCTGGAAGCCGAAGCAAAAGACGATGAAGCCGAAAGCGGAAAGCTGGCTGCGGTAATGGAGCTATTACTGGAAATAAGGCAAAATGCCCGCAAAAATAAGGATTGGGCGACAGCTGACCTAATTCGGGACAGAATTAAGGAAATCGGGATTATCATAGAAGATACTCCTGACGGTGCCCGCTGGTACCTGAAATAGGCTTTTAGCGAAAGAAGGGAAATGTTTTTTGAATTTTTTCCAACCCTCAAAAAACTGGCAGGATATCAATATTTTACTGCTTGCTTATATCGGTGATGCAGTCTATGAGCTTTGGGTGCGGCAGCATTTGCTAGAAAAGGGTATTGCTAAAGTGGAAATTATGCATAAAAATGCCGTCCACTATGTCCAAGCCAAAACTCAAGCAGCTATCCTTAAAAAGTTGCTGCCGGAACTTGACCAAACCGAGACTGCTGTTGTGCTGCGCGGACGAAACGCTAAAGGCCACCATCCACGTAATGTCGACGTCATAACTTACCGTTATGCCACAGCCTTCGAGGCTTTAGTCGGTTATTGGTATTTGGACGGGCAAGGGCAGAGAATGCAGACGATTTTTAACCGGATTGACGATATTATTCAGAGCCTGCCGCCGGAAGAATAAATAATAAAGTATATATTATAAATCATCTACAATAAAGCACCTATTACCGGAAGAAGAATTAAAGTATATGCTAAAAGTAAGGAAAAGAGAGAGTTCCTATGAAAATAATTGGTTTTGAAGAAACTGGTTTGAGCGAAATAGCCAGATGGCTGGATAGTAACCCAACCCAAGATTTGACCGAGACGGAACTGGCCGAGCTTTTAAAAACGGCAAATATCTTTTTCGTACTCGAAGGAATAAACAGGGTGCAGAGCATGCTTTTATGTGAGTTAAAAGCCTCCTATGTCCAACAGAGTC
>JAAYSI010000068.1 GCA_012524045.1 Peptococcaceae bacterium
AGCAATAAGCGTAGGGGCTTATTAGAAGCCAGGATGGTGCTAAGCACCTGATTAAAGCCGGTGGGATTTTTGACCAAAGTCAAAGTCAGCCGACTTCCGCCCAATTTTAATTGCTCCATTCGTCCGGCATCTGCTTTAAAGTTCTTAAGCCCTCGCCGAATATTTTCCCGATCTATTCCTAAGCGATCAGCCGCACAGAACGCAGCAAGAGCATTATATAAGTTATAACTGCCTTGGAGCGGAAGGCAGTAGGCTTCTTGATCGACTTGAAAACTAATTACACCCTTGTCCTCAATAACCTGAGAAGCTTCAATCGTAGGCAACGGTCTGCTAAAATCACAGCCGCTACAATTATAAATTCCAAGCTGCCCATAATGAAACAAGCTGTATTTGAGCTCCTGGCCGCAATGGGAACAGTAGCGGCCCTCCCTGCTTTCTGTACTCTGATGTTGGCTTGAAGGGAAGGCTTTAACCCCAAAATACCACACCTTTTTGCGACCTTGACCCAGGCTCACAACTAAAGGATCATCGGCATTGAGAATCAGTTCGGTACTTTCCGGTAAAGAATCCTGAACAAGCTTTACGGTAGTATCCAGTTCTCCATAACGGTCAAGCTGGTCGCGAAAAAAGTTGGTAACAACAGCCAGGCGTGGACTTATTTGCCGACATAAAAGAGGGAGCGTTCGTTCGTCAACTTCGAGCAATAACAAGGAGGCCTTCGGTCTAGCTCCCCAAGAAGTACTTTGTAAAAGGGTCCCGGTTATTCCGGCCAACATATTGGCTCCTTCCTTATTGTAAGCAATTTCATAATCGGCTGTCTTCAAAATAGAGGCTAACAAATTATTAGTCGTCGTTTTCCCGTTTGTCCCTGTAATCACCAGGGTTCCCTCGGAAAATCTGGCCGCAAGCAGCTGGATAAGGTCCGGACATATCTTGCCTGCGACAAAGCCGGGCATAGTTGTCCCCCTTCGGCCTAAAAGCTTTAAAACAAGACTTGTTATTTTTCCCACCCAAAGAGCAATCCAAAAGCGTAATTTCATTCTGAAAAGTCTCCCACTACTAGTCTCCTACTACTTTACAATCTTACTTCTACTCCGTCTACAGTCTAACTTCTATTTTCAGCGGCAGGACTCTCGGCTTCATCCTCGGTTTCAAGCAGTTCCCGAACTTCTTTTAAGGTATCGATTATTTTTATATTCTGTGGACAATACTCTTCACAGTTACCGCATTCCGTACAATTAGAAGCTTTTCCTATTCTGTTATACCAAAAGCGTGCCCGTTTAACATCTTCAAACATCATCGCTTGGTTATAGTATTCAAAGCATTGCGGAATATCAACTCCGGAAGGACAAGGCATGCAGTATTTACAGGCTGTACAATCCACCTTGGCTTTCTGGCGATATAACTGTTGAATTTGGCTGATTAATTTCCTTTCTTCAGGAAGCAGCGGTTTCTCACTATCCTGGCTGTAACGGATATTGTCAACTACATTAGCCATTTCGGTCATACCGCTTAAAACCACCGCTATTTCAGGATGATTCCAGATCCATTTTAACGCCAGCTCAGCCGGATTTAGTCCTGAAACCTTGTCAATAAGTTTTTGGACTTCGGGCAACAGCTTATTTACAAGAGTCCCTCCGCGCAAGGGCTCCATAATCGCAATACCCAGCCCTTTTTGATGAGCATATTTAAGACCTTGGGTTCCTGCCTGGTAGTTTTCATCAAGGTAATTATATTGAATCTGGCAAAATTCCCAAGGAAAGCTATCCATAATAGTCACAAACTGTTCATAATCATCGTGGAAAGAAAAGCCCAAATGCTGTACTTTACCTTTTTTCTTGATTCGGTATAAAAATTCCAAAAGATCTAAATCCACTAATTTTTTCCAATAAGTCCGATTTAAAGCGTGAACTAAATAAAAATCTATAACATCAGTCTTCAGCCTTCTCAATTGTTCATCCAGTAAGCTTTCCATATCCTCATGTTTTTGCACATTCCAGACTGGAAGTTTTGTGGCTACATACACCTTGGACCTATGCCCTTCCAAAGCTTTAGCGACAGCTTCCTCACCATTACCTTCATGATAAGTGTAGGCAGTATCGAAATAGTTTACCCCTTGGTCAATTGCATAATGAAACATCCTGCTTATTTCAGCCATATCTACTTTCCCATTATCCTTATCCAGAACCGGAAGCCTCATACAACCAAAGCCCAAAACAGAAACCTTTTTCCCAGTTTTGCCAAATATCCTATAGTTCAAACAAATCACCCCTCTGTTATCTTACTGGACAAATATCTGACATAAAACTATAATTTCCGTTAGATGTAAAAAATACGCTAATAGATAATTTAATAAATAACTGTAAATTTAATAATTAACTTAAATATAATAAAGGAGAAATAGCAATGCTTATACCGTATTTGGAGCACCAGCCACAAGTAGCCTCAAATGTCTTTATCGCTCCGGGAGCGAAAATAATCGGTCAAGTCAGTATAGACACCGAAGCCAGCATTTGGTTTAACTGTGTTCTGCGCGGCGATATCGAACCGATAAAAATCGGCAAAGGAACTAATATTCAGGATCTCAGTGTAATCCACACCAATCCCGGTCAGCCGGCTATTATTAAGGAGCATGTCACAGTCGGTCACTCCTGTGTCCTCCATGGTTGCACAATTAATGAGAACTGCTTAATTGGCATGGGAGCAATAATTATGAACGGAGCAGTAATCGGCGAGAATAGCCTGGTGGCTGCCGGAAGCCTCATACCTGAACGGAAAGTCTATCCGCCGAATTCCTTGATCCTCGGTTCCCCGGCTAAAGTGGTTCGGGAATTAACCGAGCAAGAAATCGCTTCCATCCGATCTTCAGCCGCCAGATATATAGAACGCAGTCAAAAATATTTAGCTAAAGAAAATTCTTGTAAGCAGAGATAATTTTTGCCTCCTATCTAGTACGACACAAAGACCTAAAATTCCTGGTTAGAATTTTTAATTTCCCTATTGACCTTTTTCCTTTTTCCGAGTAAAATACCAATAACTTGCACGAGTAAACTAATAAATTTTAAAGCGATGATGAGAAGTAGTAAATCCTTGAGAGCTGTTGCAGCGAGTCGGAGACGGTGAAAGTCCGATACAAATCCTTGGATTGAATGGATCTCAGAGCTGCAAGCTGAACGCGACTAGGTCGTCAGTAGGTGATGCCGGGGGTTTCCCGTTACAGAGACAGGATATCGAGAAATTATTTTATTTCTCCGTATCTGGTAGAGATGCTTTTAGGAATCTTCCTTGGGGAGATTAGCTCCTATATTTAATTCCTAAAAGTAATGAAGGTGGCACCGCGGGTAATCCTCCGTCCTTTTTGGACGGAGGATTTTTTTTATAAGGGGGGATGCTTTATGGATAACTCAGACTGGTGGTTTTGGCCAACAAGTTAAAAAAATTTAAAAACAGTAACTAAAAATTTAAGTATTATTATGTTTGAACAGGAGGAAAACTAGTATGAAAAAATTTAAGGTCTGTTTGCTTGTGCTTTTACTTGTCTGCCTGACCCTAGTCGGCTGTTCTTCAAATACTACTAATGCTGCGAATACTACGAACGCTAGCAGCCAGGTTGCAGCTGAAAATCCCCAACCTGAGCAAGAACAAGCTGAGCAAAAGCTTTACAAAGTGGGGATTATTCAGTTGGTAGAGCATCCATCCTTGGATTATGTCAGAGAGGGAATTATCAGAGGTCTTAAGGACAGCGGCTTTGAGCAAAATAAGAACCTCATAATTGATTATCAAAATGCCCAAAACGATCAGTCCACCTTGGACAATATCGCCAAAAAATTCGTCGGTGATCGGGTTGATCTGATTATTTCGATCACTACCCCTGCCACGCAAATCGTCGCAGCCAACACTTCCGATATTCCGATCGTTTTCAGCGCAGTGACCGATCCGGTTAGCGCCAAAGTGGTAGAAAGCTGGGAAAAACCGGGCGGTAATGTTACCGGAGTAAGTGATCTAAACCCATTTGAAGCCCAGTTTGAAATGCTTCAGAAAGTCGTGCCCCATGCTAAAAAAATAGGTATTGTTTACAACACCAGTGAAGTTAATTCGCAAGTACAAGTAGAGAAAGCCAGAGAATTTGCCGCCAAGCACGGCTACGAAATTATTGTCGGCCCAATCTATAACAGCAGTGAAGTTCTTACGGCCAGCCAAACTCTAGCCAGTAAAGGGATTGATGCCTTTTACGTCATTACGGACAATACTGTCGCCACTTCCATCAACTCTTTAGCCAAAGTAGCAATTGACAATAAAATCCCGGCCATTGTAGCCGAAGACAGTCAAGTTGAAGGGGGCTGCCTAATAAGCATCGGCATCGACTATAATCTCCACGGCTATCAAGCGGGAGAAATGGCCGCCCGCGTGCTTAACGGAGCTAACCCCGCCGATATGCCGGTCGAGCTTCAACAAGACTTAATGGTAGTTATCAATAGGGAAACCCAAGAAGCCTTGGGTATTGAGCTGCCGGAGGAATATACCAAACAGGCTAAATATGTGCCCTAAACCGTATGAATAAAGCTTAGAAACGTATATTTTGGGCATTACTTAGCGAACCGTTCAGGCAGAGAAGCGTCGAAAACGCAGCTGCTACAGCCTTAAACTGCATCTTGCTTCACAGCAGGTATTGCTCGGAGGTTTAGATGCAGTAGCTGTAGCAGCATAAGAAAGGACTCACCCAAAGACTGATAATATTTAAATGAGTCCTTTTTTATTTCTTTTCATATAGCCTCTCTTTCCGGTGGTAAAGTTTGGGATTGAATTCCGGTTTCTTCAAAGAATTTCAGAGTCCTTTTCGGGATGATAATATTCTCATCATTTTTGCCCGCAAGTTCCAAAGCTCTTAGCATCGGAATTAGACTGGCCAAATCTACCGGAATATCGACATCAGGTAACATTTCAATAACACCAAAAGGTATATTTTTAGCTCTAACCTTGTTAATTAGCATATCCAAAGCGGTTATTCCGTCCATATTGTAAAAAACTTCTTGGAAAGTAAAAGGAGTGGTGCAAGTTAAGCCTACTAAAGAAAATCCTCCTTCCTGGCACGCACCTTCAACAACTGCGGCTCCAATCCAGGAATCATCTGCTTTGGATTTTTTAGTGGCAAATTTCTGTCCCTCTTTGCTGTCGCTAAGATCCTGCAAAGTGTCCAAAGCCTTTTGCAAAATAAAGGGCTGTAAAGTAGGAATATCGCCACCGACGATAACAAGGCCATCAGCTAACCTTTCGTCTTTACCCGGTTTAAGTAAGAAGCTCGCAGCATATTGCATGCAGCTGTTGAAGCTGCCCCCTTGATCAGGAAATACTCCGGCTATTCTCTGCGGATAGCTGACTTGAGCTAATAAGGTATCTAAATGCGACCTTTCCCCGTCCTTATTATAACAAATCCAGACATCAACCTTTTTCATTGATAGGCATACATCAAGGACATCCAACAAACAAGCTTCATAAAAGGCACAAGCTTCTTCGGGAGTTAAAATTCCCCCCCTTTCTTCGGTCAGTCTGGTCTTTACCTCCCCGACTTTTGGCACTTTCGTAAAAATAAGTACTGCTTTCTTCATTTTCTTGCCTCCTGGGAAATAGTACTGGTTAAACTGATATTTTAGCTATTAGGTGTATCGATTGCCGACATGTTTTATTTATTTGCTGTAGCAATTTATTTTTGTTACTAAAGCGATTCGCTTTTCTTTTAATAATAATAGAGTGCAAATTCTATGCCAGCTTTAGCTTTTAAGTCTAGTTTCATAAAGCTCTTAGTTTTCAAGCCTTTCAACTTTTTTATTTTTATTTTTCTCGGGGGACAATTTTTATTTTTGCAAAAAGATTCTTAATTTGAAACATAATTGAAAACAAGGTTGTTAATTTTTTTCTAGAACTTCGATTTGATCTCCGGCTTGAACCCAACCGGGTTCTAAAACTTTTGCAAATACTCCTTCCCGTGGCATCACACAATCTCCAACCTGCCTTTTTATCGCGCACCCTCCGTGGCATTCTTTGCCAATCTGAGTTATCTCCATTATAGTCTCACCTATTTTAAGTTTGGTTCCCAGCGGCAACTCATAAAGAATAATTCCTTCTGTTGTGATATTTTCGGCAAATCTTCCGACTTCAATGTCCAATAGACCTGCCTTTCTTATTTTTTCTATACTTTCATTGCCAAGTAAACTCACTTGTCTATGCCAGTCAGCAGCGTGCGCATCCCCGCAAAGTCCGTGATTAGGCTCGAAATAACCCTTGGCGATCGCCTTTTTCGGAACACCTTTTTTTTCGCTAATATTTACGGCCAGTACTTTAGCCATGACAATTCCCTCTTTCTTCAATTAGTAAAAACTTAGCAAAAGCAAAAGTAAAAGTAAAAGTAAAAGTAATAGTAATAGTAATAGTAATAGTAATAGTAAAAGTTTAGTAAAAAGATATTAGATGGTTATAAAATCAAATGCTTTAAGCTTAAGTCAGAATACTTAAAAGTACTTATCTATTATGAAGTCAGCAACCCCAATAACATCGTCTAAAGCAAAGATAGGTACAGATACAGCTAAGTCAGCGACGTCCGTAATTACTGCGAGTAATTTTTCCGGAGGTGAAACCAGCTCCGTTCCAAGTTCTTTGCGCACAATTTCTATTCTTGGCCTGTCGGATACCTTATAACCTTCAACTAGGATAAGGTCTACATCAGACATCAAAGCAACTACTTCTTCCAGCTCTTTCTTGGTAGGAGTCTGCTGAATCAGCGCAAATTTGTCCGGCCCTATAATTGCCGTGCTTTTGGAACCGGCCTGGGCAAAACGCCAAGAATCTTTGCCGGGTTTATCTATTTCAAAACCGTGAGCGTCGCTTTTGACAGCTCCAACTTGATAACCACGGCTTACAATTTCCCTGATTAATTTTTCTAAAAAAGTGGTTTTTCCTGTGCCCGAGCGAGCTGCTACAAAACAGATTACAGGAATTTCTGCCGGCATAGTCTATCCCCCTGTTCCTAAAATGATTTTTTTGTACAATTTAGAGTAATTTATCTTGGACAAATATAAACTATTTTAGACAAACCACCTGGTCCCCGACCTTTACTAGACCTCCTTTCAGCACACGGCCAAAACGCCCTTCCCGGCTTACTATGTAAGGCCGCCCGAATTCTTTATGCTCTTTCCCGACCTGACATATCTCTACCTCACACTCCCCAATCCGGAGAATGCTCCCGACCATTAACTTTTCCAACGGAATCCCTTTGATGGTAAAGTTTTCGGTATAACCGGCACTTAAGACCTCTTCCCTTTTTTCTTCAGGGACTTTGGCCAGGGCTTCTTCCGGGAAAATACTGACCTGGCGATCCCAGTCCCCGGCATGAGCATCCCCTTCAAGCCCCCAGTTTTCAATTACTCTGGCCTCAGGAACGCTGTCTTTGACAATGCCCTTAACCGCGCTAATGTTTACGGCTAAAACAGTGCCTACATGGCTTGTTGCAGCACATTCGCCGGCCGTTCCCTTAAGTATTTCCAGACCGTGCTCCAGCGAGGACAATACCACCTCCAGACATTCTTGTACACCCTTGGGACTGCCCGGAAGGTTGATAATAATTGTCTGCCCCCTAATACCGGCTACAGCCCTGGATAGCATGGCCCGTGGAGTTTTCTTTAAGCTGGCCCAACGCATAGCTTCCGGAATCCCAGGAGTCAGCCTTTCCACCACTGCCAAAGTAGCTTCCGGGGTAACATCCCGCGGCGAAAAGCCCGTACCGCCGGTGGTAAAGATCACATCGAGCTTAAGCTGGTCTGCAAACTCTTTTAGCTTTGCTATTATAGTCTCTTTTTTGTCCGGTACAATCTCTGCTACTTTTACTTCCCAGCCGACTTTTTCTACCATCGATTTGATTACTTGACCGCTTAAGTCTTCCCTTTCACCCCGGGAACCTTTATCGCTTGCCGTTAAAATACCTACTTTAAACATGCTCCACTTCCTTTCTGAGTTATGGTCTGTTATAAGAGCCACTTTTGCCGCCCGATTTGCTCTGCAAGTAAATATTGCCGATAACCATATCTTTTTCCGCTGCTTTACACATGTCATAAATGGTTAAGGCGGCAATTGAAACCGCAGTTAGGGCTTCCATCTCAACGCCGGTTTTCCCGGTAGTTTTTACTCTGGCTTCGATATCAATCTTGCTTTGTTCTTCGTCAATCGTAAAAGAAACATCTATTCCGGATAAGAATAATGGATGACACATCGGAATAATCTCTGCCGTTTTCTTGGCACCCATAACGGCCGCTACTTGGGAAACAGCCAGAACATCCCCTTTGGCCAAAGCTTTATCTTTAACCAAGGCCAAGGTCTCCGGTTTCATCCTGATCTCCCCTCTGGCTACAGCCACTCTTTCGGTATCAGCCTTGTTACTGACATCCACCATTTTAGCCCGGCCTTCTTGGTTAAAATGAGTAAGTTTTCCCATAATCATTCTCCTTGTTCCTAGACTCTAGCTACTTAGCCGCCTATCTCGTTCATATTCCTGGCAATGGGTATATAACCGCTGGTTCGGATACTGTGTTTATTCGGTTTGGCGTTGATTCCGTCCTCAAGAAACTTGCCCAAATTGTTCAACGCATAGTCCCGGATATCTAGCTCCACATCGGAGTGTAAGCAGGGTTTTAACTTGCCGTCGGCAGTAATGCGAATCCGGTTACAGTAGTTGCAAAAATGACTACTCAGCGGACTTATCAGGCCTACCTTGCCTTTGCTATTGGGCAGTTTATACATTCTAGCCACACTGCCATGCCCTTTAAATGGCAGCGGAATTAGATTGGGCACCCTGGCCAAAACCTCGGAATTAGGTAGAAAATGCCCCCTATCCCACGCACTGGCCTCACCCAAAGGCATTAACTCTATGAAACGGACATCAAGCTCATTTTCTAAAGTTAAGTTGACAAAAGTCTCAATTTCATCATCATTAAAGCCTTCTACTAATACCACATTGAGCTTTAGGGGAAACAATTTGGCTTCCTGGGCCGCTTTTATCCCTTCCAAGACCTTTTGTAAGTCCCCGCCTCTAGTTATCTCTTTGTATTTAACCGGATCTAAGCTGTCAAGACTAATATTTACTCTGGTCAGGCCTGCCCTCTTTAAATCCTCGGCATACTTGCTCAGCAGAACACCATTGGTGGTTAGAGTCAATTCTTTAAGCCCTTGCTTTTTAAGAGATGCAATCCCTTTAATCAACTCCAGTATACCTCGGCGGACCAGCGGTTCGCCCCCGGTAACTCGGATCTTAGTAAAGCCAAGACCAACTGCCTCCCGAGCAATTCTTTCAAAGGTTTCCAGTCTCAAAATTTGGCTGTGCTCTTTTTTGGCTATCCCTTTGGCCGGCATACAGTAACAGCATTTTAAATTACATAAATCGGTAACCGATAGGCGTAAATAATTGATATCCCTGCCGTAACCATCTATCATCTTTCCAACTCCTTTATCCGGCTTACTTCTACAGAATAAGCTGGGCTGATTTATCTACCAAAATAGCAGTTTGGATATTGACACATCTGGCATTGGGAGCAAAGCCCTCCTTCACCCATGGCAATAAAATCGTTTTTAGTCAGAACCTCACCGATAAAAATACGTGGTAATACTGTATCTAAAACAGTAGTTTTAAAATAGGTAGCAGCTCCCGGCACTCCTAAGACCGGAATTCCGTCTAAATAGGCCATCATAAACATGTTCCCCGGCTGAGCCGGAACACCGTAAGTTATCACTTTAGCACCTGTATTTCTAATCGCTCCCGGAGTTAAATCATCCGGGTCCACCGACATCCCACCGGTGACAATGATTAAATCAGCTCCCTTTTCCTTAAAGTTTAATATTTTTTCTTCTATATACCCTATATCATCCATGCAAAATTCCTGACCAAGGATTTCTGCCTCAAAAAACTCCATCTTCTTTTTTATTACAGGACCAAACTTATCTTTGATTCTCCCTTTATAGACTTCACTGCCTGTTATTACAATTCCGACTTTTAGTTTCTGATAGGGCTCAACATTAAAAATTGGACCATGCAAAACACAGAGATCTTCAACCTTCTGGATGTTTTTCTCCTGGGTTACTAAGGGCACAATCCTCGCGGCGGCAACTTTTTGCTCAACTTCCACTTGGAAGTTATTCGGCAGGGAGGTTACGGTCACATCTTCCACCGAGTTAACCTCGAATAATAAGGAGCTTTTAATTTTTAATAAACCACGGACAGATGCTAATAAGGAGGTCTTTCCTTCCTGAGTTTCCGTATAACAGAGGTTTTTACCCTTAACGGCTTTAGCAATCCTTATAGCAGCATCATCTTCATGAATTTCATCTACATTGTCTTCCCAGACATAAATGTGTTCTTTGCCGAGGTTTAATAATTCCTCGATGTCTTCCTCTCTGATGACATGGTCTCTTTTAAAAGCCGGTCCTTTGAATTGACCCGGGACAACTTTGGTAATGTCATGGCATAGTTTTAGGCCTACTGCGTCTTGAACCCTTACTTTTCTCATATGCTTTTTCCTCCTAGCTTCCTTCTTAAACCCATCTTGCTAACAATCTACCAAATAAGCAGTTAATCTTTCGCCAGCTTTTACCGGACCACTGCCCCCCGGAATTTCAGCCAGTAAATTACAACCAATCATTGAGCTTAAAACTGCGTTACCTTGCCCACCTGTTATCTGCATATAGGTCAGCCCATTTTCGAAAACCAACATCCCTCTTAAAAATCTACGCCGAGGACTTGCTTTAGGAAAATCATCCTTTAAAATAACCTGAATTTTTTCATTGGCATAGACTGCTCTGCCGGCCATTTTTTTAATAACCGGAAGGACCATTAGCTGCAATATGACCATTGCCGACGCAGGATTTCCGGATAAACCAATTATTAATTTCCCGTCTTTGTGAGCCGCTAAAGTTGCCGAACCCGGTTTTATATCTATTTGCCAGTAGAGGATTTCCGCCCCAAGCAGCTTGAGTGCATCTTTGACCACATCGTAATCACCTACGGAAGCTCCGCCCGTGGAAATAATCATATCTGCTTGGGCCAGTCCTTCTTCTATCTTGGCTGCGACCTCTTCTTTTTTATCTTTAGCTATACCGATAACTACCGGCTCAACTCCACAGCTTTGCAGGTAGCCTTGAAGGGTATAACTATTGCTATTGCGGATTTTTCCCGGCAACAGTGGTTCCGAAACCTCCAGCAATTCATCTCCCGTACTCAGAATAGCTATCCGCGGACGCCTGTAGACAGCTACCTCGGCTGCGCCCAGTGCAGCCAGTAAACCTAAAACCGGAGCGGTTATAACAGTCCCTTGCTCTACTAAAACCGTCCCTTGCGCCACATCTTCGCCGGCGCTAACGATATTTTCTCCCGACTTGGAGGGGCTGAACAACCTGACCTCAGTTTCGGTAAATTCAGTATCTTCATATTTAACTACAGTGTCAGCTCCCTCCGGAATCGGAGCACCGGTTAAAATCTTTACAGCTGTACCGGGGGTAACTTGCTTAGTCGGAGCATAACCGGCCGGAACCTCTTCAATTATGGTCAGGGTAACCGGATTTGCTCGAGAAGCATTCTGCGTGTCCGATGCTCGAAAGGCATAGCCGTCAAAAGGTGAACGAGCAAACGGAGGAATATCTTCCTTTGCCACTATTTCTTCGGCTAAGACTCTGCCTAGAGCATCATTTAAGCGAATAGTTTCTTTCCCGATGATTTTACAATGCGCATTGAGGATACTTTGAGCTTGTTCCAATGGGATGTTCTGTAGCATAGGCATTCTCCTTTAGAAAATTCTAAAATTTCTCTACAATCCTGATAAAGAAATACCCTGCACGGACATGCAGGGTATAAATTTATGGTCAGTGAATTAAACAACAACCAACAATTTATATGCATCTCCTTTGCAAAACAGGCAAGTAATAGAATTTCTCCTACTACTCCGTGGACACAGTCCAGGCCTTAATCCATAGTATGAAATACTTTAGGTATATAAGGCTCGGAGAAGATATAGCGTTATTCTTTTTATAACTTTATTTTATCACCACTTTTTTCTGAAGTCGATTATTTTAATAAAATCTTAAGAAATTTAAGAAATCAGATTTTGCACTTTCTGACCAGGCACGGTATGCCATTATAGGTCCAAGTACCAACTAAAGGATCAGATGTTTCAATGTCGGCATTGGTCAAAACATTAGCATTAGACAGCCATAACCCACCTAAAGTTGGGTCTGTGTTATCCATTTCCGGGTACCACCAACCGTACTCAACACTGACTACCTTATCTGCCATTTTGCTAATTTTTAGTTTGAAACGAGCTTTACCCCGCTCGGTTTGAACCAAGATAAAATCCCCTTCTTTAAGCCCCAGCTCGCCGGCTGTCTGCTCGTTTACCTCAGCGACCGGGTCAGGATGTACTTCCCTATACTCTTCTATTTGATGATAGCTGGAAGCATAGTAGGGTTGAAATCTGGCACCGGTGATTAAGATTAACGGGTATTCCTCACTGGTTGCCGCAAGCTTTTTAGGAACAGGTAAAGGATCGCAGCCCATTTTTTTGAGGGTTTCACTATATAACTCCACTTTGCCACTAGGAGTGGCAAAGCCTTGCGGCTGATTGCTAGCGGGATCTAGTTCTTCGTATTTATAATAATTGTTATCTGAACAGTACAGACCTGTTTCGCAAAATTCTTCCCAAGCTAAACCCAATGGTTCAAAAGTAGCAGCGAGCGCTTCGGTGTAAGTCTCCCACGGCCAGTACTCTTGTTGATCGAGTCTGTGACCAAGTTCTTTCCAGAAATAGTAATCCGGCTTTCTTTCGTAATAGGGCTGAACTGCCTCCGGGCCACCGTAAGCGATATTAGTGGTCCCGGCATTGGTCTCCAAAAGCGGCCGTTCCAGAATTCCGGCGCTCGGCAACACATAATCCGCAAGGAGCGAAGTGGGAGTCTGGAAGAGTTCCAAAGCAATCAACAGATCCAGACTGGTTAAAGCTTCGTAAATTAATTTAGCATCGGCTTGAGTTAAAAGTGGATTGGAAGCCATTACAATCATTGCCCGTATAGGGTAAGGCTTGCCAGTTAACATGGCTTTCCAGACCAGATTAGGATGAGCCGAAGTCAAATAACGCATCGGCAGTCTTTTATTGTGCTTAAGTGTGAGCTCCCTAACTCGCTGAAAGCCTTGATGGGTCTGCAAGACCAGTTTATCCTTATTTAACTGCTTTTCATAAATCTGCGGGAATTTCTCGCTGAGTTCAAAATCAAGTTCGGGAATGTAATCCGGCATCTCCGCCACATGCGTAGACCCCGGTTTATCCACATTACCGGTAATTGCCTTTAGGATGGCAAGAGCACGATGCGTCGGTATGCTGTTTGAGCCAAGTTGA
>JAAYSI010000069.1 GCA_012524045.1 Peptococcaceae bacterium
CGATCAAGTATTATGAGAAAGTAAAAAGGAAGTACCCCGCAATAGTATTAGACAAAGGATTTCTCGACGAATATGCTTGGCAACTATTTGTGGAAGATGATGAACGATATAAGAAGTACTTTGAAAGACTAAAATCATAGAATTGGATGGTTGAAGAAGTGAGCAAAAAGAAGACACCGAAACAAAAAACGACGCTGAAAGGTAATATGCCTCAAAAAACTATTCTTATCGGGGAAGACTTGTACATCGAAAACAGCACTGATAGAACTATTCGTCTATTGATAATATTGATCGCCGGCCTTGTACCCCTTATTGTCTTTTGTAAATTGCAGACTTTTATTATGCCTGTGATTGAAACCTTTATGAATTTCTCTACCACTACAATAACCGACTTTTTTACATATTATAAGCAGGTTGTTTTATTGCTGTTAACTGCAATTCTCCTCATTGTCTTTTTAAGGGAAATCCTTACTAAAACAAGTAGGCCTCTGACTCTTCATCGGCTAGACATTCCTATTTTAGTCTTTATCTTGTCCCTTTGTATCACGATGCTGACAGCTGAATACAAGACCCTTGCTCTATGGGGCGGCTATACCAGAAATCTGGGGATAGTTACTTATCTGGCCTGTGCTTTTATACTTTTTGTCTTAATTAACATGCGAATTAATGCCAAGTGGTCTAAAATGTTTTATATTGCCCTTTACCCACTTGTTTTTATCAATACAATCATGCTGGTACTCTCTTATTATGGTGTAAACTTATGGAATGTAGATTTTATTGTCTTACTTCTAACAGGCGGTAATCCGGAATATGTAACCGAGAGTGCCAGAATCCACGGGACCTTGAACCACGTAAACTATTTAAGCGGACTAGGTGCTGTACTGTTTGCTATTTTTGCCGGTCGGGCTGTCTTAGCCGAAAAGAATTTTACTGTAGACCACCTGCTTAGTATTGCAGCAGCAATATTAAGCGCTACCATTGTCTTTGCTTCCAAGTCTTTAAGCGGTGTAGTTACTATGGCATTTATATTAGTTATCCTGCTTGGCTTGGTTGTAGATAGAAAAGGTGCTAATATTGTGACGTTATTACTTATTTTAGGGTTTACGGCTGTGTGCTGGACGGCTCTAAGCTTGCATAATGCTTCTTTTATAAAAGAAATTAGAGATAGTGTAGGCTTGTTAATAGCTACAGCAGTCTTATCATTGTTAGTCTTCCTAGTTTATTTATTTGCGAAGAATTGGCATGAAATTAATAAAAAGAAACTACTGATTTCCGGAATAATAGTGGTAGTTTTAGCTGTCGCTGTAGTGGTTCCCGTTATTCCCAAAGTTGAAAGTGCTGTAACTGCTGAGTTGAATCGAATAAATTCAGATCTTATCAGGGAACGCCTGCAACAGGATGAATTCGACTTTCCTGAAGCGAAGTTTACTTGGGGGACAGGCCGTCTCTATATTTGGAAAGAGACTTTAAAATTAGTGGCGGAGAAACCTCTCTTTGGCTATGGCTTTGACACTTTACCTTTTGAATTTGACCAAACAGATCCAGCTAAAATAGCAGCTCTCGCAAGCCCATACGTAATAGTAGATAAACCGCATAATATCTATATTAATATGCTATTTGGAGCAGGTATTGTTGCTTTCCTGGCATTTATGGCCATTGTACTCATGGTAATTATCAAGGCTATACAAGCAATAATAGCTAATCCTGAGAATTCAGCGCTGATTTGGCCCATATTATTGGGCATAGTAGCCTACTTGGGGCAGGGTATGTTTAATGACCCTGTGCAAGGGGTGGAATCTTTATTCTGGGTCATGTTAGGGCTAGCTTATGGTTTGGCTGTAAATTTACCAGCAGCAGATAAAGTAGTTGATAATGAGTAGAAAAGTTGATGTGAAAGCATTGTGAAAAGTATAAATAATTTTTAAGCCGAACTTCCATAGGAATTTTGGCTTATTTTATTTTATGTTTAATTCATCTGAAAAGGCTTTATAAGGGGAACGTGTTTTCTAGGTTCAAAAAGAGCAAAATCATTGTTATAATATATAAGATTGTAATTTATAAATGAAAAAGCAATTATTTAGGTTTTTATTAAGTCCGCTGGGATAACCAATAATGTGGAGTAATTAACCAATGATTAGAGAAAACCAGAAAATACTAAATCGTATACAGATAGCCATAGATTTGGCTATTTTGGTGTTGTCTTTAGTTTTGGCCTACTATATAAGGTTTTTTAATTATACTGCTGGCGGGTATCTGACTCTGCGTTATTACCTAGATACATTGTACCTGCTGGTTCCTTTATATTTTCTTTTATATAGCTTTTTTGAATTGTACGAACCGAAAAGAAGAAAGGATATGGTACGAGAACTAAGTGGTATAGTTCAGGCTAATGTTTTTGGTTTGTTAATTCTTATGAGTGTGCTCTTTTTTATCAAGGAAATCGATTACTCTAGGTTAGTTTTCTTTCATTTTATTTTACTAAATTGTACTTTAATGACTGTAGAGCGATATGTGGTCCGAAAAGTGCTCTATCAAATAAGGAAAAAAGGGTATAATAAAAAATTTGTGCTTATAATTGGTGCCGGACGGCTCGGCAGAAGGATAATCCGCAAAATCAAGGAGAGCCCGGTTCTAGGATATGAGATAGTCGGCTTAATTGATGATCAGCTACAAGAGGGTCGGCAGATTGAAGGAGTCAAAGTAATCGGAAATTGCAGCGAGTTGGAAGATCTGCTGGCTAAAAGCACGGTGGATGAGATAATAATTGCGCTGCCGTTAAAGGAATACGATAAACTTCGGTTTATCATAAAGGTTTGTGAAAAAAGTGGTGTGAGGACAAACATTATCCCGGACTATAGCAGATATATCCCGGCCAGACCGGCTTACGACGAAATAGACGGAATCCCATTAATAAATATCAGACATGTTCCGCTAGATAATTTATTTAAAGCGCTATCTAAAAGGGTATTTGATGTTTTGGTTTCGGCCATAGGCTTGCTACTCTGTTTGCCGCTGTTTTTAATTATAGCGCTTGCAATTAAACTGGAATCTCCCGGACCTGTTTTTTTTAAACAGGAACGAGTGGGCTTAGACAGAAAAGTTTTTATAATGTACAAATTTAGGTCCATGAAAGAGCAAACCGAGGAGCAAGCAGATACCCGATGGACAGTCGAGAATGATCCGAGAAAAACTAGAGTAGGCAACTTTATCCGCAAAACGAGTCTTGACGAGCTGCCCCAACTTTTTAACGTCTTAAAAGGAGATATGAGCTTAGTAGGCCCACGCCCAGAGCGACCGTATTTTGTAGAACGCTTTAAAGAGAAAATTCCTAAGTATATGATTAAACATCAAGTAAGACCTGGTATTACCGGCTGGGCTCAAGTCAACGGTTGGCGTGGCGATACCTCAATTAGGAAACGGATTGA
>JAAYSI010000070.1 GCA_012524045.1 Peptococcaceae bacterium
AGTTATTAAATTATAATGGTTATTTTTAATAAACTTTATATTTGTTTATAACTAAGATATAAATTTTAATTAACTAAATTTTATTAACTATTTAAATGTAAGAGCTGATTTACAATTAAATTTACAATTAACTAGTTTTAAAAAAAATATAATTAATGTAAACAACTTAGAATAAGTGCAAATAATTAGGTGCAACTAAAGGAATTTTAGACGGAAAGGGTAAGTGCTTGTGGAACAGTCAGAAAAAAATAAATTTCGTTCGGGCTTTGTAGCGGTAGTTGGAAGACCCAATGCCGGAAAATCAACATTGTTAAACACTTTGCTCGGCCAAAAAGTTGTAATAATCTCGGATAAACCTCAGACCACCAGGAATAGGATTCAATGCATCCTGACGGAAAAGCGCGGTCAGATAATTTTTATCGACACTCCGGGAATTCATAAGCCGAAACACCGCTTAGGTGAATATATGGTCGAAGCAGCCAAAAGCGCCCTTAGGGGTGTTGATTTGGCTCTTTATGTCGTTGATGCCTCTGTTCCTATAGGCAAGGGTGACGAATTTGTGCTGGAAATTATTCAGGAAAGTCACGTACCCTGTATTTTGGCTTTAAACAAGATAGATTTGCTTACTAAGGATGAGCTGCTGCTTAAGATAGCGGAATTCTCCAAATTAGCCGAGTTTAAGCACACGATTCCTATTTCGGCTCTCCAAGCCGAAAACACCGCCACTTTAGTAGATTTAATTCTGGCGGAATTACCGGAAGGGCCTCTGTACTATCCGGAAGATGAAGTAACCGACCAACCGGAAAAGTTCATTGTGGCAGAGCTAATCCGCGAAAAGCTATTGGAGCTTACCCGTGAAGAAATCCCGCACTCTGTTGCTGTGCTGGTAGAGCAGATGGAAGAAAAAAAATCTTTGATCAAAATAAGTGCGACTATTTTAGTCGAGCGGGATTCGCAAAAAGGGATTGTAATCGGCAAAGGGGGCAGTTTGCTGAAAGAAGTCGGCAAATTAGCCCGCTTGGATATTGAAGATCTACTTGGGAGCAAAGTTTTTTTGGAGTTATATGTTAAAGTCCGGAAAGACTGGCGTAACCAACAGATGAATCTTCGCGAACTCGGATATAACCTGAAAGACCTAAGGGATTAGCTTTAAGCTTTAGTAAGTGTAGGTCATTTTGTAAGGGTAAGTCATAATAAGAAAAAGCGAGAAGGGAAAGCGAGAGATTTTGTTATGGATATAGCAAATATTGCAAGTAAAATCGACCATACCTTGTTAAAACCAGATGCTACCGAAAAGGAGATAGTAAACCTCTGTCATGAAGCTGTAAAATACGGCTTTGCTGCAGTGTGCTTAAATCCTACTTATGTTTGTACGGCCGCTAGACTGCTGCATGGCACTAATATCGCGATTGCTACCGTGGTGGGTTTTCCGCTTGGAGCAGTACTTACGGAAACTAAAATTCAAGAAATCTTAGCAGCCAAGGCCCACGGCGCCAGGGAAGTTGATGCAGTGATTAATGTAAGCAGATTAAAGTCCGGGGACTGGAAAACCGTAGAACGGGATCTCAATCTGATGGCCCAGACTGCCCATGGTTGTGGTATGAAAATCAAGATAATTATTGAGGCAGGGCTGTTGACTTTAAAGGAAAAGAAAAAAGCCGCAGAAATAGTCAAAGCTTCCGGTGCGGATTTTATTAAAACCTCTACCGGTTATTTTGGCGGAGCAACAATTGAGGATGTAAAAATGCTTAAAGAGTGGAGCGGGCCGGAAGTAAAGGTAAAAGCTTCAGGGGGAATCAAGACTAAAGAATTTGCTTTGGAATTGCTTAAAGCTGGGGCTGACCGGCTTGGAACCAGCTCGGCATTGGCATTAGTAGGAGCTTAAAAACAGAGGGAAAGCAGATTATGGCTGTATATAAAGCGGATGCTATTGTGATAAGGAGTAGGGAGTACGGAGAGGCGGATAGGCTGATTACTCTATTTGCCAGAGAAAAAGGAAAAATTGCTGCTTTGGCCAAAGGGGTACGTAAGCCTACCAGCAGCCAAAGGGGAGGAACCCAGCTTTTTACCTATGCTGATTTTTTGCTCTATCAAGGCAAAAGCCTGGATACTATTACTCAAGCTCAACCGCGGGAAAGTTTTTTGCATATCTGGAATGATTTTGACCGGACACTGGCTGCTTCCGGAATGGTTGAATTATTGGATATTTCAACCACCGATAAACAGCCGGAGCCGGGCTTATTTACTCTTACGTTAAGCTTTTTGTTTATGTTGAAATTTTTAGATCCTTATATTGCTTTAGCCGGCTATGCACTCAAACTGTTAGAGTTGCAGGGTTTCTTGCCGCCATTGGACAGTTGTAATAATTGCGGCCGCGACTTGGCGGAAGAACAGGTCTTTTTCAGTATTGACAGTGGTTTTCTTTGCGCCCTATGTCATGATAAGCAAGCGGTTAAAAGTCTTTGCCCCGGCAGCATTGCTTTTATGAAACAGTTAACTAAAGTTGCCCCGACTAAACTGGATAGACTGCGCTGGCAGCAAAGAATTAAAGAAGAGATTTTAAGCAGCCTGCGCTTTTTCTGTGAAGCTAAGTTTGAAAGAAAACTTCAGGCCTGGCGACAAATAGATGAGTTGTTCAAAAGGCAAGGTTTGACATAGCAAATTTATGAGAATATAATATTCTAGTAAAACTTATCATCGTCGCGGCGAAGGGAAGGATGTCCGTGAAATAACCGTCAAGAGAGTCCGGGAGGGTGGAAACCGGATCGGGGCTCACAGACAGGGCAGCCCGGAGCGGCATGAAATAAGGGGGTTCGTACGAACCAAGCAGGGTGGAACCGCGGGAGATACACTCTCGTCCCTGCAGCATTAATTTGCTGCGTGGACGAGAGTTTTTTTAAGCGATTTATCCGACTAAGGAGGAATGAAATTGAAATTCCAAGATATTATTTTGGTACTTAATCAGTTTTGGGGAGAACAGGGCTGTATAATTGCCCAGCCTTACGATGTTGAAAAAGGAGCGGGAACGATGAACCCGGCTACCTTTTTACGGGCTTTAGGGCCTGAACCCTGGAACGTCGCCTATGTGGAACCGTCCAGGCGCCCGACCGACGGACGATATGGAGAAAATCCGAATCGTTTGCAGCATTACTTTCAGTATCAGGTGATTCTAAAGCCTTCACCGGACAATGTTCAGGAACTTTACCTCGAAAGTTTGGAGAGACTTGGGATCAACCCGGCCAACCATGACATTCGCTTCGTGGAAGACAATTGGGAGTCACCGACTTTAGGCGCTTGGGGCCTAGGCTGGGAAGTGTGGCTTGACGGAATGGAGGTAACGCAGTTTACCTATTTCCAGCAGTGTGGCGGTATTGACTGTAAACCGGTTAGTGCGGAGATTACTTACGGTATTGAGAGATTGGCCACCTTTATTCAGGGCAAAGACAGTGTTTTCGATATCGAATGGGTAGGCGATATTAGCTATGGAGATATTTATTTACAAAATGAGAAGGAATACTCCCGCTATAATTTTGAGCTGGCGGACATTGCTGCTTTAAAGATGTGGTTTGATATGTATGAAAAGGAAGCAGAAAGAATTATAGAGCTTGGCTTGGTCCAACCTGCTTATGATTATGTTCTGAAATGCTCACATACTTTTAATTTACTCGAAGCCCGGGGTGCGATCAGTGTAACCGAGCGGACCGGCTACATTGCGCGGGTTAGAAGTCTGGCTCGCCTATGCGCTCAGGCTTATGTTCAGCAAAGGGAAGTATTGGGTTTTCCGCTGTTAAAGCAGAAAGGGGACGATTAATATGGCCAAAGACTTTTTATTGGAAATAGGACTGGAAGAGATGCCGGCTAAATATGCTCCGGGCGTGATCGACCAATTAGAAAATAATGCCGCAAAAATGCTTAAAGACCTTCGCTTGGAGTATCAAAGCTTAAAAGCTTATGTTACCCCCCGGCGGATTGCCTTGTACATTAAAGAGTTAGCTGAGAGTCAGCAGGATATAAAAGAAGAGGTAAAAGGTCCGGCGCAAAAGGCTGCTTATGATGCGGAAGGTAAGCCGACCAAAGCGGCGCTCGGCTTTGCTAAAGGCCAGGGTGTGGCGGTGGAAGATCTTTTTATCCAGGAATTTAACGGCATACCCTATGTCTATGCCCAGAAATTTTTAAAAGGAGAACTTGCTGAAAAGCTGTTGCCCGACTTTTGTCAGGCTATGCTAACTAGCCTAAACTTCCCGAAACCAATGCGCTGGGGAGAACATGAAATTCGCTTTATCCGTCCGATTCGCTGGTTGGTTGCGCTATATGGAGACCAGGTTGTTCCTTTTGCATATGCCGGCCTGAATTCAGGTCGCACCTCCCGCGGACACCGTACGCTAGGCGGCTATGTGCGCCTGGTAAGACCGGAGGAGTATTTCGCAGCTTTAGAGGCCGCTTATGTGCTGGTTGACCAAGAAAGGCGAAAAGCAGAGATTTGGAACCAGATTAGAAAGTTAGCCGTCCAGGCTGGTGGCCTGGTGGAAGAAGATGAGGACCTTCTTACGGAAATTACCCATTTAGTGGAGTACCCAACGGCTTTGCTCGGGGATTTGGATATAAAATATTTGGCCTTGCCGGAAGAAGTAATCACCACTCCTATGAAGGAGCATCAGAAATACTTCCCAGTGCGGGGGCAGGACGGTAAACTGTTACCCTATTTTATAACTGTCCGTAATGGAGACAGTACGGCCTTAGAAGTCGTCAGAGAAGGCAATAAAAAAGTTCTCAAAGCCCGCTTGGAGGACGCAGCCTTCTATTTTAGGGAAGATTTGAAAAAACCCTTGGCGGAATTTGTTAGCGAGCTGGATAAGGTTGTCTATCATGATAAATTAGGAACAGTGGGCCAGAGGGTAGAGCGGCTCCGCCAGTTGGCCGGCTATATTGCCGATAGAATGGGTTTGGATCAAAAAACCATGGAATTAGTTGACCGCACTGCCTATCTGGCTAAGGCCGACCTGGTAACTCATATGGTCTATGATTTTCCTGAGCTCCAAGGTATTATGGGTGGATACTACGCCAAATACAGCGGTGAAGATGCCGCAGTCTGCACAGGAATAGTTGAACATTATCGCCCACGTTTTAGCGGAGACGAGTTTCCGGCCACTACTGTCGGAGAAACGGTAAGCCTGGCCGATAAAATTGACGCGATTGTCGGTTCTTTCGGGATTGGAATTCAGCCGTCCGGCTCTCAGGACCCTTATGCCTTAAGAAGACAGGCTCTAGGTGTAGTTGGAATTTTGCTGAAAGACTCACGCAATCTGGCGCTGACTGATTTGATCGAGAAATCATATGAAATTTTCGCGGAGCAAGGGATTGCATTAGAGCCCTTGGCTGAGATTTTACCCGCTTTGGAAGACTTTTTTAACCAGAGAGTACGCTATCTGCTGCTCGAGAGCGGCTTACGCTATGATACTGTTGATGCGGTATTGGCACTCGGTGAACCAAAACCGTACCAAATCGGGCAAAAAGCCCAGGTCCTTGCAGATTTACGCACTAAAGACGAGTTTGAAGCTTATATCAATGCCTATACCCGCTGCGTAAATTTAAGCAAAAAAACAGAAAATGCGAAGTGGAACGCGGAAGATCTGGTCGATGATTCAGAAAAGGTCTTGGCTAATGCTTTGGCTGAAAAAAGCCAAGAAGTCACCGAAGCTTGTCAACGGTTGGCTTTTTCTGAGGCCTATGCTATTGCCTCCGAGCTTATTCCGCTAATTGAAAGGCTATTTGATTCTGTAATGATTATGGTTGAAGATGAAAAACTAAGAATAGCGCGTCTGGGCTTATTGCGGGATTGTGTTAAAACTCTGGGCTTTTTGGGGGATTTAACGTTATTAGCTTAGATCTATCTAAAGAATAAGGAATAATCAAAAAATATAAAGAGTATAAAGATAAAAGTATCTAAAGTAAAAAGATAATGATTAAAATCAAAGTATAAAGATAATAATTAAAATCAAAGTAGTAAGATGCAGTACTTAACTATATAAGATAAGGCAAATATATGAGGTAAAATATATAACTGGATGTACGAAACAGCAGTTGTTGGATGGGGCTGTTGCTGCAACGCGAAAAGAATTCGCCTAGCAAAAGCCCCATCTTTAATTTTGTTGCTCCCTATTAACTTAAAGTGCCATAATCGCATTTTCTAAATTACAACTGGAAAATTTTTATCAAATATATTCAGATATTAATGAGAATTTGCCCCAGTTAGCAGTTACAACAAAAGAGTATTGCTTTGGGATATCGCGTTTCTAAGTCTTTTAACATCTATTTGGCCTAATTGGGTACGAAATTTGCAATATCATTTTACAAAATGAAGAGCAATCTCTGTAAACATCCAATATACAAATTCACGTATTGTAAGGTGCTAATAGCTGATTTTAAATTGACTATGGGCTAGGAATTTGTATGGGTTAGAAACTTGAATAATGTTGGAAAGAGGTGCAGTAAATGACTTGCTATGGTGGTTGTACTAATGTGAACTGTGAACGGTGCCGGCCAAAATGGATGATCTGCCCAAGCTGTGGAAATAGAGCTTTTATGCAATTAAAAAAATGCATAACCTGCGGTGCCGAATTGCCAGAGGAGGCGAAGGAAAAAGCCCGGGCACTGTGGCGGGAGAGACAGGAAAAAAGCAAGTGAATCAGGAAAAGAGCAAGCAAGGGTAGGAAGAAGGACTTAGTATACTGAGGAGCAGCTAGTGATTTGAAATCCGGCAAATTAAATATGCAATTATTTTCAAAATAGATTTATATAGATTTTGATACTGGAGGGCGTTTCAAGTAGGCAAAAAGAAGCCGAAAGAAGCGCTTTTTTTGTTAGCTCTAGAAAAAATTTTAAAGTATAAGTGCAAGGTGGAGGAATTGGCCGAAAAAATAGCATAGGCTGTAAATAAAGGAAAATATAGGGAGGAATTAGAAAAATTGTGGAGAATAAAAATTATTTATAAAGAAATCTTTAGGGAGCAATCCAGATGACTATCTATTTGAATTGCGAAAAGGGTAACACGAAAGAATTATATGTTTATTTTCCATATTCTAAGGAAAGAGTCCAGAAGATAAGGACTATGTCTATAAAGAGATGGAGTCAGGAAAAGAGGGCATGGGTTATTCCCTATTCATTTGAAGCAATAGCCGAATTAAAAAAGATCTTTTCAAATGAGACAGTAACAATTGCCCCGGAGATTAATTTAGAAGAGTTGAATCAATACCTTAGCTGGGAAATGTCCAGGCAACAAGTGATGGAGTCTATGGAACAGCAATTAATTTTGATAGGTTTTAGCGATAAGACAAGAAAGGCCTATCTTGGGCATGTCAATAGATTTCTCCAAGCTTTGAAGAAAGATCCAGGATCTATTTCAAGGGATGATATAAGGAACTATTTTGTGACTCAAATTGAAGAACGGAAAAAATCCCATGCCTATGTAAATCAAGCACTTAGTTCTGTAAAATTTTTGTATAAGCATGTATTACGGCAAAATACTGACGTTTTAGATGTTCCTCGACCAAAAAAAGAACAAAAGCTGCCGCAAGTCCTGAGTCAAGGCGAAGTAGCTAGGATTCTTTCAGTAGTTAAGAATATTAAGCATAAGGCTATTCTCACAATCACCTATTCTTCAGGGCTAAGGGTTAGCGAGGTTGTTAGATTGACATTAAGTGATCTGCAACCAGATAGAAAATTGATACGCATTAGGCAAGGAAAAGGAAAGAAGGACAGATATACCTTGCTTTCTGATAAAGCAATGAAAGTAATAAATCAATATATAACCTATTGTGAGCCCCAGAAATGGCTGTTTAGTGGCGAAGATCAGGAAACACATATCTCGGAGCGCACAGTTCAGGTAATTTTTAAAAAAGCATTAGAAAAAGCAGGGATTAAAAAGGATTTATCGGTCCATTGTTTGAGGCACTCCTTCGCTACACATCTTTTGGAATCGGGAACGGATCTAAGATATATTCAAGAGTTGCTAGGGCATAAAAGCTCGAAAACAACAGAGATATACACCCATGTAAGTAACAAGGACTTAGCAAGAATACAAAGTCCTTTAGATTTAATGTGGAAAAATGGTCAGATATAAGGCAGTTGATACAGGGAGAATTACCGAAATAATATGCGGTAATCCCTCTATAAATAGGGAATAGACGCATTGGTCTTGCGGTAATAAGACGTTA
>JAAYSI010000071.1 GCA_012524045.1 Peptococcaceae bacterium
CCAAGGTCAAGCATCCACCAAAGGTATTATTACCCATACCTTCCCATTGGATGACTTTGCCACAGCTTACGACTACTTCGTAAACCGCAAAGACGGTGCTATGAAAGTCGTTGTGACCATGGAATAATTTGAAATATCTCTCTCCTGGGAGCAGAATCTAAAGATTTCCCGGGAGAGGATATTTTTCCTTTTCCATATTTCTTGAAAAGTCGAAAAATTTATGAGATGCTTAATTATAAATCTTTTCAGAATATATTCACTGAAAAGAGTTTGTAAATATCGAAAAGGAGGGGAAAAGTAAAAAAATTAACGCTTTTTGTACTTCTCGCGAACTCAACTAAAAGGAGGAAAAGGAAATGAAGAATCGTAAAATCTTTGCCATTTTATTGGCTTTAGCCCTTGTGCTAACCACTGCTGTAGGTTGTGCTAGCGGCGGGGACAATGGCGGCCAAACTGCAGGAGAAGAACAAAAACAAATAGACTTCCCAACCAAATCGATTGATATGACAATTCTATTTGGTGCCGGTGCCGGTGCGGACGTAATGGGTCGGACTCTGGCCGATTTGGTTTCCAAAGACTTGGGTCAACCTGTTGTCTGTAACAACCGTGTAGGCGGTGGCGGTGCAGTCGGTTATCAGTATGTACTGAATACTCCGGCTGATGGTTACAACATAGTATGGAATTCTACTTCTGTTAGTGTTGTATACCACCAAGGGAATATGGAACATCCTTACGATGCTTTCAGAGGTGTTGCTAACATAACTCAGGAAGCAGTAGCCTTAGCTATAAGAGCAGATGACGATCGCTGGAATACTATTGAAGAGTTCATAGCTTATGCTAAAGAACATCCGGGCGAAGTAACTGTTGCCAACAGCGGAATAGGCTCATTTAACCATTTAATGGCTGCCGCTATCGGTAACGTTGCCGGTGTAGATCTTAAACATATCCCAATGGATGCTAAGCAAAGTACAACTTCTCTCCTCGGCGGACAAGTGGATGCAATTGTAAACATGGCATTTGACGTTATCCAACAACAAGAAGCAGGAACCATGAAAGCCTTAGTTGTAGTTGCTCCTGAGAGATTAGAAAAACTTCCGGATGTACCGACTATGAAAGAAAAAGGTTATGACCTAGATCTTATGATGTACAGAGGTATAGCTGTACCTAAAGATACTCCGGATGAAGTTGTAAAAGTTTTAGAAGAAGCTTTCATGAAAGCCGGACAATCCGCCGAATTTAAAGAATTTGCCGAGAAATTTGGTGCTATAGTAGATGTTAGAAATGCTGCTGATTTTGATTCCTTGATGGCTGACAATGATAAAATTGTTGCCGATATCATGGAAAGTATCGGAATTAAAAAACAATAATATTTTGGGATTAACAGAGTAATGTAAAGACTTTTTAGAGCGGAAGTTAAAAATTACTTCCGCTCTACATAAAAATATATAAAATTTTGTAATATATAAAGATATTGTAAAAGGGAAACCGGATTAAAGATATTAGGGAAAAGGCTAAATGTCTGGGCTAGCAAAAAAATTGAATGGCAAAAATTCGAAAATATCAGTGGGTTGGTTTTAGCATTTTATGACTAGTTATTCTCTAAGTTTAGTCGGCAGAGGCTGCTGTTAAATATGTGATAAGACTCCCTGTTAAATTAATATAGATCTCAAATTTAATACTCTTTATATTATAAAGGAGTGGAATTCAAGTATGAAGCAAAATAGAATCATTGCCCTGATCATCCTAGCTTTTGTGATTTGGTGGGCCTATCTCACTACGGGCTTGCCGGAGAGTACGATGCCCAGTGAACCTGGACCTAAATTCTTTCCGTTTGTGATCTTGGCTTTAATGGCTTTCTTGTGTGTGATTATGTTTTTTCAAAAAGAGCCAAAGAAAGAAGAACAGGTACCAATGGAGCTAACTATGGATGATGGAGAAGTAATCGAACTTCCACAAGAAGAAAAATTTCCGATGAAAGATGCGCTAAAACTATTTGCTGTTTTTTTAGCAGGCATAATCCTGGTTTACTATGTAGGATTTAGCATCGGACTGATTATTAGTTTGACCGTGATGTTATGGATGATAGGCTGGAAGATTTTCCCTCGGGCTTTGGTTTTTTCCACTGTAGTAGTGTTGATTGTTTATTTCTTATTCGACTGGCTACTGAAAATTCCTTTGCCGGCCGGTCAGTTATTCTAGTGAGAGAAGGAGGAATTCCCTAGTATGTTGGAATTATTTTCCCAGGGCTTGGTAATTGCACTTACACTGGAGAACTTCGTTTTCATGCTAATCGGTGCCGTTTTAGGAATTGTCTTTTCAGCGATTCCGGCTTTGACCTTCAGTACTGCTCTCATTTTGTTGATTCCGATTACCTTCGGCCTTTCTCCGGTGGCAGCGATATCCGTTCTGCTCGGAGTTTTTGTCGGTGGTATGACCGGCGGCTCCATATCTTCAGTCCTTTTGGGTATTCCAGGTACTCCATCGGCGGCAGCCACAGTATTGGACGGTTATACCATGACCAAAAAAGGTCTTGGGGGAAAAGCGTTAGGTGTAGCGATTTATTCTTCGATATTTGGCGGGCTGGTTTCGTTAGTTATATTGATCCTTGTTGCCCAACCAATAGCTAACGTAGCTATCAAACTCGGCCCCCCGGAGATGTTTGCTTTAGTTATTTTCGGCTTATCGACGATTATTGGCTTAAGTGAGGGCAGTGTTGTAAAAGGGCTTCTGTCCGGTTTATTCGGCTTGTTGCTCTGTACGATCGGTCTTGACCCGGTCATGGGTTTACAACGCTATACTTTTGGCATGCCTAATTTAATGATCGGCGTCGGTTTAATGCCGGTAATGATCGGAATGTTTGCCTTGCCGGAAGTTATAGACAGTTTTTTAACTGCTAGAAAAAATAAAGATAAACCAGTTGAAAAAACTGAGGAAAAAGTCAAGGCTTCTTTCCCAAGTTTTAAAGAGATGAAACAACTCTTCCCTACTAATATTAAAGCTTCCTTGATCGGTACCTTCATAGGCGCAATTCCCGGAACTGGTGGCCCGATAGCTGTATTTATGGCCTATGATGTGGCTAAAAGATCAAACCCGAAAGTAGGTACCGGCGTAATAGATGGGGTAGCTGCTCCGGAATCTGCTAATAACGGTGTAACCGGCGGGGCTTTAATCCCACTGCTTACCTTGGGTATCCCCGGCGACAGTGCTACAGCAATTTTGCTCGGAGCTTTGATGATCCATGGTCTGATACCAGGTCCGCTATTGTTCCGAGATAATGGCCCGTTGGTTTACGCTATTTTCATTAGCATTTTTATAATTAACCTGATGGTCTTGCTTATTCAATTTGGTGGAATAAAGCTCTTTGTAAGAGTATTGGATGTTCCAAAAGTAAATCTGATGTCTATAATTCTAGTCGTTTCTGTAGTCGGAGCTTTTGCGGTGAACTTAAACTATGCTGATATCGTGATTATGTTCTGTGCAGGACTTCTGGCTTATTTCATGAAACGTTACGGCTTCCCGGTAGTTCCGTTAATTTTGGGACTTGTCCTTGGAGGTATTATCGAAAATAACTTCCGTAAATCACTGGTGTTCTCAGATGGAAATTTCAGTATATTTTTATCCAACCCGTTCTGCATTATTTTCCTAGGTCTGTCTGTTGTTATGCTGACAGCTCCGCTACTCAAACC
>JAAYSI010000072.1 GCA_012524045.1 Peptococcaceae bacterium
ATACTTTTTCTCCGCCGTGTAATACTCTATGGCCTACAGCATCAATCTCATCAAGTGATTTAAGAACGCCATATTCCGGATCTACAATTGCATCCAATACCATAGCGATTGCAGCCACATGATCAGGCAAATCCCCGACAATTACTTCTTTTTCACCATCTTTTGGGCGATGAGTAAGCATTGCCCCTGGCAGACCAATTCTTTCCACCAAACCTTTAGCCAAAGGAGTTCGAGAGTTCATATCCATAAGTTGGTACTTGAGTGATGAACTACCACAGTTAATCACGAGAATTTTCATTTGCGACTACTCCCTTTCTTTTTTTGTTTGTGCTTGATTCTGTAATGTGTCGCTTCTCGCCTACTTTCCAAACCCTCAGAATTTTTACCATTACCCCTAAAATAAAATATCTATATCTATGTATTCTTATTTACAAATATCATTTTTGATATCTCGAAAAATTTAAAACGCTGAAGTATTTGAAGTTCTTCCAGTACATATATATTAAAGTCGAAACCAACATAGCTGGTTTACGGCGAATAGTTCTTAAGGCCGGTGATTAGGTGTTTACGGCAATCAGAATTCTTCCATTTTTGTTGTTGGCGATTGCTATGTTTTATTATCCCCAAGAAGTCCTCAAATCTGCAACTCATGGTCTAAATCTTTGGGTTAATTATGTCTTACCTGCCCTCTTACCCTTTTTTATCATTTCCGAAATCTTAATGAAGCAGGGTTTTGTGCAGTTTTTAGGAATAATACTTGAACCCTTAATGCGCCCGCTGTTTGGACTCCCAGGGAAAGCAGCCTTTGTAGTTGCTATGACTCACACCTCAGGAATACCTATAGGGGCAGTACTAACCAGTAAAATGCGCAAGACAGGAGAACTCACTAAGATAGAAGGTGAAAGGCTACTAGTCTTTACCAGTAATCCCAGTCCAGGCTTTATGTTTGGTGCGGTAGCCTCCGGAATGCTGGGCAATCCCGCATTAGGTATTATTATTGCCGGTTCGGTCTATATTGCCAATCTGATTGTGGGTTTCATTTTTAGATTTTATGGCAGAAATACAAATTCTAGCCCTGAAAAAAATTTTTCCTTAAGTAAAGCTTGGTATGAGCTTGTTGAAACAAGCCGAAAAAGGAATAATAAACCCTTCGGTCAAATTTTAGCAGATGCTGTACGGGAAAGTGTGTCCACTATTCTGTTAGTTGGTGGTTTTATCGTGTTTTTTGCCGTCATAACTCATATGTTGACGGTCCTGCAAATAAATACTGTCTTAGCTAAAAGAATCTCTGTCTTAAGCTTTGATTTACTCTCCCCGTCCGTCAGCGAAGCATTAATACAAGGGCTTTTGGAAACAACCCTCGGTTGCCAAGCAGTAGTTACCGCCGCCGACTCCCTAACCCTGCAGATTGGCCTAATTGCTTTCCTTTTAGGCTGGGGCGGCATCTCCGTTTTTGCTCAAGTAGGTAGCTTTACCGCTTCGACTGACCTGCGTTTTCTGCCCTTTATTCTAGGCAGAACCCTCCACGCAGTACTTGCATTGATAATGAGTCAAATCCTGTTTCTAACCGCCAAAATACCGACGACAACCCTTCCGCTTATTAACCTTATTACTACTGAAAAAACTGCTGTCTTTTTATTTTCCTTGCGTTGGAGCGCTTTGTACTTTGTAATTATATTCTCTGTTCTTATCTTCGGCGGATTGGCCGCCCACCTTTGGCAAAAAATTATGAACCCCTACTAGTCTTGCTCGTCATTACGGGAGCCTTTTTCGTCCCGACGCGCCAAAGTCACTAGCTCCTCTCGACTAGCTTTAATAGCCTTATAAGCCTCTTCCAATTTCAATTCCACATCATAAAGTAATTCATTAGAATACTTAAGAGCACCTAGTTTGACTTCACGTGAATACTGTTGAGCTTTACGAACTATTTCCTCACCATAGGCACGGGATTGGGAGACTATCTCGTCTTCTTCGATTAATTGTTCAGCCTGCTTTTGAGCGCGTTCAATTATCCTTTGGCCGTCGCTGCGGGCTTGCTCGATTAAGCGATCCCTATCGGATATTATAAGATTAGCCTGTCTAATTTCATCCGGCAGGGCATCTCTCATCCCATCTAAGATTTCCAGGAGCAATTCTTCTTCTATCATAATTTTTCCTGTTAAGGGTACCTTTGTAGCATGATCCAGTACTTCTTCCAGTTGTTCAATTAAGTCCAATAACCTATTCTCCAAGAATTATCCCTCCTCTGTCTTTTGCGCTTGTTGGATAAACCATATTTTGGTGCTCCCATATTTTTTGACTATCATTAGTTGTAAAGGGTATATATCCTCAGGTAGTACTTCATCAGCAGCCGTTTCAATAATAATAACCCCATTTGGACTAAGAATAGTATTATTTCTTAAATACTCGAGGATTTTGGGCACAATCTGTTGATAATAGGGAGGATCAATAAAAATCAAATCGTATTTATTTTGGTCGCTATGGTTAGTCAAAAAAGTATAAACGTCCATTTGCCAGAGTTTGACCTTTTTTTCAGCATTTAATAACTCAATATTTTTTATTACTGTCCGGGCAGCGGAGATATCCTTTTCAACTAATGTAGCATTTTGGGCTCCTCTGGATAAAGCCTCAAAAGAAAGGCTGCCTGTTCCGGCAAAAAGATCTAAAACTTCAGCACCCTGAACTTTGGAACCAAGAATATTGAAAATCGCTCCTTTTACTTTATCTGCGGTAGGCCTAGTTTTTAGCCCTTTAGCTGCTTTTAGACTATGCCCTTTCCAAGTTCCAGCAATAATCCGCATAATTTTCACCTAAGTTATGTAAAAAATAAAAATATTTTTTTTAATTATATCATTATTTTAGTATACCATAATAACCATAAAAGAAAATACAACTAAAAATGAATATAAAATTTTAAAAAACAACATACTAAATTAAGCTTCAAAAACTACTACTTTAACCTTCTCATCAAAAATTCTTTGCTGGCCACGGCCAGTTCTTTTCCATTATAACAAAGGAGGGATTTCATTTATATGGAAAAGGCCAATCTCTATAAAAATATGAATATTTATCTGGACTTAGCCGTCGAAGCACATGATTTGTTACGCGGACAAGTTGAAAGTGAAGTAAGCGGCATAAAAAGGCAAACAGAAACATTACCAGAAGCCACTGTTACAACAATTACTATTACTAATGCTCAAGGGGAAAAAGAACTCGGTCGTCCCCAGGGTAATTACATAACTATAGACGCCCCGGCAATTAAAGACAATAACTATGAAGCACATAAAAAAATCGCTAAAATCTTAGCGAAACATTTAGGCAAATTATTTGATTTCCGCGAAGATACCAGTCTTTTAATCGTCGGACTCGGCAATTGGCAAGCCACGCCGGATGCCCTGGGACCGAGGGTTGTAGAAAAAATTTTAGTAACCCGCCACTTATTTCACTATACACCCGAAGAAATGGAAGGACAAATGCGCAAAGTCTCGGCTATTTCTCCAGGGGTTCTAGGACTTACCGGTATAGAAACAGCCGAAATAATCCGCGGCCTCGTAGAACACGTTAAACCGGACTACGTAATCGCCATCGATGCGCTGGCTGCAGGCGCGTTAGAAAGAATTGGCACAACTATCCAGCTTGCTGATACCGGTATTAATCCCGGTTCGGGAATCGGTAACCATCGGAAAGGGCTTAATGAACAAACCTTAGGCTGCAAAGTGATAGCCATTGGGGTACCAACAGTTGTTAATGCAGCAGTAATAGCCCATAAAACCATCGAAGAACTTTTTGGCCAAATAGAAACAGAGCCTGGATTGGCAAATTTTTATAATGCCCAAAATGAAAAAGCTTTAATGAAGGTCATGCAAAAGGCTCTTTCACCTTTCCAAAACAATTTAATGGTAACGCCGAAAGAAATTGATGACTTAATTGAGCAGACTGCTAAAATTATTGCCAATTCGATTAATATGAGTGTCCATCCAGGAATTTCAGCCTCTAATTTCGAAACATATTTACATTAATAAAATAAATCTTATTACATTGATTGATCGCTAAAAGATAAAGAAGCCTGCCGGCTTCTTTTAAGTCTTATAGCTAAGTCTTATAGCTAAGTCTTATAGCTAAGTCTTATAGCTAACTCTTTTTATTTTTATTTTTATCCTTCTTCTTCTTTGTCTTACTCTGCGGTAGCCCCATTTCTTGGGCAACTTCATATTTTAAGTTCTCTATTTCATTCATTTTTTGCTTATTGGTCTTTGCCATTAGTTTATCCTCCCTCGATATGTCTAACAATAGTATTTACCGGTTTGGAGGAAAAAAATTAGCTAATTATTGGTTGGGGCAAATATGTTGGTCTGGTTATGTTCGCTTAGTTTACTCCGATATTTTCTTGGGGATACATTTTATCTACTTCTGTATAAAGCTCCTGGTATTTCGAAGGATTCCGTAGTGCATCTTGCAGGATTCTATATGCCTCTTCTATCAATAAAGCATCTTTAGTAAGATCAGTCAGCTTTAACTCCGGCACACCGTGTTGACGAAGTCCGAGCAGTTCGCCGGGTCCCCTGAGTTTCAGATCTTCCTCCGCAATTTTAAAGCCGTCTTCCGTTTCACATAATATATTTAATCGTGAACTATCCTGAACATTACTTATGAGAATGCAATAAGATTGTTGATCTCCTCTGCCGACTCTACCTCTTAGTTGATGAAGTTGAGCCAGGCCAAAACGTTCAGCTCCTTCTATAACCATAACCGAAGCGTTTGGAACATTGACCCCTACTTCAACCACAGTAGTTGAAACTAAAATATCAATTTTTCCTGAGCGGAAAGAGGACATAATTTCTTCTTTTTGTTGACTTTTCATTCGACCGTGTAAAAGGGCAACATTTTTCTGTGGAAATATTAATTTTAAATCTTCAGCAGTTTGGGTAGCCGAAGCTAAATCAGATTTTTCGGTTTCTTCTACCAAAGGACAAACAACATAGACCTGTCGTCCGAACTGAATCTGTTTTTCTAAAAATTTATAGAGACTGGGTTTATTTCTCTCTGTTATCTTCTTGGTAATAATTGGTTTGCGCCCTGCGGGCATTTCATTTAAGACGGAAAGCTGTAAATCCCCATATAAGGTGAGGGCCAGGGTCCGCGGAATAGGTGTGGCAGTCATCACCAGCACATGCGGGTGTTCGCCTTTATCTTGTAGCAGAGTTCTTTGTTTAACCCCAAATCTGTGTTGTTCATCCGTAACAACCAATCCCAAAGAATTAAAAATAACAGTTTCTTGAATAAGGGCATGAGTCCCAACAACAACATCAGCTTTGCCGCTGTAAATCTGACCAAGAACTTGCTCCCTTTCACTTTTGGGCTGATTGCCAACCAGCAAAACCACCCTAATCCCTAACTTCCGAAAATAGGTAGTTAAAGAGTGATAATGTTGCTGAGCCAGAACTTCAGTAGGTGCCATCATGGCGGCTTGAAAACCGGATCCGACGGCTTGAACAATAGCTGCCATCGCAACGGCAGTTTTTCCAGAGCCCACATCACCCTGAACTAAACGAGTCATTCCTTTAGTAGGATTTGCCATATCTCTAAATATTTCTTGGATAACCCTATTCTGAGCCTGCGTAAGTTTGAAGGGGAGTAACGAGATAAATTTTTGAACCAGTGCCGTCCCTTTATTTAAAACAGGGCTTGCTGGAACTTGTTTTGGTGAGCGTAATCTGGCTAAAGCCATTTGCAAAAAAAGAATTTCTTCGATCACAAGCCTGGAACGTGCTTTTTTTAACATTTCAGAAGAAGAAGGGTAATGAATTTGTTTTATAGCCTCAGCACGCTCTAAGTACTTTATTTCTCCCGGTGGTAGGTATTCCGGGAACAAATTTTCAACCTGTTCCAGACAAACTTCGATGACTTTTCTGATTATTTTGGAATTCAAACCGGCTGTCTCCGAATAAATTGGAATTATCTGCTCAGGCGGTCCTTGGTCTAAACCTTTGCTGATTTCTGTTGCCAGTAGTTCCGGAACACGTTTAGTCCACTGCACTCTACCAACTACTGTTACTTCGGACCCGACAGGAAATTGTTTAACAATGTATTCCTGATTAAACCATATCGCATGGAGGTTTTTATTATCTTGGACTATATTCAATTTGACAACTTTTATTCTCCCGCGGCTAACTTGACTGCCGCTGACTATTCCACTAACAACAGCCAACTCTCCGTCCCGCAGATCTTCGATCTTCTGTTTTCTCCTTACTTCATATTTACGTGGGTAATAGAGTAACAATTCTTGAACCGAAGTTATCCCGAGTTTGGCGAATTGTTTGACCCTTCGAGGTCCCACCCCTTTAATATATTGCAAATCCGGAATATTCTCAGCACTCTTTTTCAAAGGTTCCTTAATGTTTTGAACGGTGTTTCCAACATCGGACTTTATTATGTTTTTACTCATGTTTTTACTCATGTTTTTACTTATGTTTTTACTATCGTTTTCGCTTTTGTACCTATCTTGATCTTTTTTATCCTTGTATTGATCCTTGTCTTTATCGAAGCCCGTTATAACTTCCATCCTATTTACAAGCTGTTTAATAGCAAGCAGTATACTCCGTCTTTGGTAAGGACTGGATTTTTCGTAATTCTCAGCTAGTTTTTTAAGCTCGTTCAAATTTTCTGTAGCGAAAAAATTGCTAAAATCTGAACATATGTCCAGTAAGTAGTCACTAAAGCCTCCCAGAGCCCCGGTATTAATATGTCCTTGTTTTTCTTCCGCCCTAATGGCTCTATTCATACTCCGTATGATATCTTTAGCTAGTGCCATATTTCATCTCACCTTAAGTAGTTGTTAAACCTGTTGTTCTGCTTCGGATTTTTTCACCGGTCGGGGTTATTGCTAAGCCACCTTGGGCTGTTTCCTTTAGACTGCAAGGCATATCACGGCCAATCGAACCCATTGTCTCAATTACTTCATCAACAGGAATGGCGCTTTTGATGCCTGCCAAAGCCATTTCTGCCGAAGTTAAAGACACTACAGCAGCCATCGCATTTCTCTTTACGCAGGGTACTTCCACCAAACCGGCTACCGGATCACAAACCAGCCCAAGAAAACTTTTTAGAGCTAAGGCAGCAGCGTCCGCCGTTTGTTCCGGGGTGCCCCCCGCAAGCTCTACAGCTGCTGCTGCTGCCATCGCCGCTGCAGAACCTATTTCTGCCTGACACCCACCCTCGGCTCCGGACACACTTGCACTCTCAGCAATGACCACTCCAAGTCCGGCAGCTGTAAATAAAGCCATAATCACATCTTGCTCCGGCGAATCAAGGATATCTCGGACCGTTAAAACAACAGCCGGCAAAACTCCACAAGACCCTGCGGTCGGAGCGGCGACAATTCTGCCCATTCCGGCATTAACTTCCGCGACGGCTATAGCTCTGGCTGCAGCAATATTTAGAGAATTACCCAACAGAGATTTACCACTCAGCCGGAAATTGTTTAGCCGCACGGCATCTCCACCGACCAGCCCGGAGAGAGAGCTCCATTGGCCCGTCATTCCCTGGTCCACTGATTCTTGCATCACTTGATAGTTCTTTGTCATTTTAACGATAGCCTGTTCCCTAGTAATGCCTGTGGTCTCCATTTCCTGCGTCAAAACTATTTCTCCAACCTTGGATTTGTTGGCAAAAGCCTTTTCAATAATTTGTTGGTATGTGCGCATAGGAACCTCCAAACTAAAAGTCTTGATTTATTGGCCTCCCATTTAATTTAAAGCTTCGATAAACATTACACGTTCCATTTTAGCTAGACTACGAATTCGTTTCACCTGTTGGTCCTTCAAGCTTTCATCTGTCTCTATAATAGCCATAGCTCTTCGGCCTCGGCCTTCTCTGGATACTCTCATTTGAGCAATATTAATACCGTCCGAAGCCAAAATTCTGGTTATCTCTGCAATCATGCCCGGTGAATCAGCGTATTGCAAGACTAAAGTAGGATA
>JAAYSI010000073.1 GCA_012524045.1 Peptococcaceae bacterium
AGCCTGAATCAAAGCCAACCCTAAATATATCTTATAAATATTAATTATTATCTGGCCTAAGCTACAAATAAAACCTCCAACTAAAAAAGCTAAGATTACGTTTCTAATTATTGTAGGTTTTGGGGTGGCAGATTCTATCATTTGTTTATATTCTTCTGGAGTTATATTAATGGTTGGAGGCCGTAAATTATTATTAGTCATATTTTTCCCCCCTTTTTTTACATATAATTCCCCAAAAAATTTGCTAAAATTCAATTTTAGATTCTTTTTCATACTGTTTGCTAAAAACCCCTAAAATTTAGTTTTTATCCTTACAACCCATTTTAGAGGAAAAAACTGGATGGCGTCGAAAATATATTTTACTACTTGGAAGGAGCGTGCAAAAATGAGAAAAAAAATAGAGCGCCAAACACTTCATCTCTTCCTTCAAGGTGAATTAGATATGAATAATGCAAATGATCTTAAAATCTCAATCGATACTGATATTGAAAAACGAGGTGTAAGAACAATTGTTTTTCACATGGATGACCTCAAATTTATAGATAGCTCTGGATTGGGAGTAATTTTGGGGCGTTATAAAAAATTAGCCCCTCTAGGTGGAAAAATTCAAATCCGAAATGTACCTGCCCACCTTTATAAAATAATGGAATTATCAGGTTTACCAAAGATTATTGAGTTTCTACCAGAAAATAAATCTAAACAAAAAGATCCACATTTGAAAGGGGAAAAAAAATGAGAGTAAATAAACTTAATCTTACATTTTCCAGCTTACCAGAGAATGTAACTATTGCTAGAACACTCGTATCTACATTGGGAGCACAATTGGATTTACCTATCAATGAACTGGAAGAGCTCAAAGTTGCAGTTTCAGAAGCAGTATCAAATTCAATTATCCATGGTTACAGTAATAATCCTAATAATTTTGTCACGATAGAAATAGAATCGTCCTCTGAAAAAATTCAAATACAAGTAGTCGACCATGGTTGCGGGATTGAAGATGTAAAACAAGCAATGCAGGCTTCGTTTAGTACAGACCCGGATCGGATGGGGCTTGGTTTTATTTTTATGCAATCATTTATGGATGAGCTCCATGTGGAATCAACATTGAATAGCGGCACAAAAGTAATAATGACAAAATATTTAAACCACTCTCATCCCTCCTCACATTAAGAGGAGGTAAGTAATATGATGCAAAGACTTTCTGATATGAATCTCCCAAGATTTCCCTTATTAACTGAAAAAGAGATGACGGAGCTTTTAAAGAAGGCTCAGCAAGGGGATTCTGAAGCGCGGGAAAAATTGATAAATTGCAATCTTAAGCTAATATTTAATCTTATCCAACGCTTTGTTCACAGAGGTTATGAGCTTGAGGACTTATTTCAAATTGGCACTATTGGTTTAATTAAAGCAATAGATAAGTTTGATTTCTCCTATGGAGTAAAATTTTCTACTTATGCTGTACCTATGATCATTGGAGAAATCCGAAGATTTTTAAGGGATGATCACCCGATTAAGGTTCCCCGGTCTTATAAAGAGCTTGTTTATAAAATTAATCGTTCGCGAGAGAAATTATCTGCTGATTTAAAAAGGGAACCTACCATAAATGAAATTGCTACTGATTTAAATGTTAGTCCTGAGGATATAATAATGGCCTTGGAAGCAATCCAAAGCCCTACTTCTATCCACGACACTCTCTACCAGGATGATTCTGACCCTATTTACGTTGTTGATCAATTGCCTGTGGAAAAAGACAGCAATCCTCAATGGTTTGAAAAAATAGCTTTAAAAGAGGTGTTGGCTAAACTTCCTGAAAGAGAAAGAAATGTACTTATTATGCGCTTTTATGAGGACAAAACACAAAGTGAAATTGCTAAGACAATGAATCTCTCTCAAGTACAGATTTCTAGAATTGAAAGAGCAGCTTTACATCGGCTAAGATCTATTTTAAAAGATGATAAACCCCAGTAACCTTAGTTTAAAAGAAAAGGGATGATTTTAAGCTATAAGTATTACTAAGAGTGTTAGAAATTATTTTATAAACACTAGCTTTTGGGATATCCTCTTTAGCTATAAGATTTATCCTTAGCTGTTCCTCCTGCCCGCAATAAATGATTAACTCACCTAATTTTTGTCCTTTACTGATTGGTGCTACTACTATAGGATCTAGCTTGGTCTCTACCCAACAATCTTTATCCTTGCCCTTTTCTATGCATATCCCTACTCTATTGTCCGCAATTAAATCTACTACAGGTTTGGTGCCTTTTTGTATTGTTACTTCTCCTTGTTTAGAACCGGCAGGAGCAAATTCTTTATAAGTGTACTTAGCAAAACCATAGTTATATATTTTCATAGACTCTTGAAAATGCCCTCTAACTTCCGGTACACCCATAACAACACAAATAAGCCTTAGCCCATTTCTTTCGACTGTCGAAGCTAAGCAGTATTTTGCTTCCTGAGTCCATCCGGTTTTAAAGCCATCAGTGCCTTCGTACCACCATAATAATTTATTAGTATTCCATAGCTTAAATTCTCCATTACGTAAATCATATTCCTTTATTGAAGTTAACTCAGTAATTATAGGGTGTTTTAAAGCTTCCCTTCCCAGTATCGCAACATCATAGACGCTAGTATAATGACCTTCTGCCGGAAGTCCATAGGAGTTTACAAAATTGGTATTCTTCATCCCTAAAGCTTTAGCCTTTTGGTTCATTACATCTACAAATTCTTCATGAGAACCATAAATATGTTCTGCAACAGCGACACAACTATCGTTTGCAGAACCTACTGCGATCGAAATTAACATTTCTTTTAAAGTAAATTGTTCGCCTGGTTCTAAGTAAATTTGGGAACCACCTAGAGAACTAGCCTTCTCACTAGCAGTTACAATATCTGAAAGATTACATTTCCCTGATTCTATAGCTTCAGCAGCTATCAATAAAGTCATTAACTTGGTTACACTGGCAGGTGGTAGTTCCTTCTTAGGATTTTTTTCAAATAAAATCTTGCCAGTAGCA
>JAAYSI010000074.1 GCA_012524045.1 Peptococcaceae bacterium
CCCCCACTAGGGGCAGCTTGTCTCGGTGTTTACTTGCATGGGAAAGCAGCCGATATCTTAAAAGAGCAGTACGGCCTAGCCGGCTTTACCGCTTCGGAAGTAGTGGATTACTTGCCAAAAAGTCGTAGAGAAATAGAAAAATAAGGAGTTAAGCAATGGACAATTTCCGACCGGTTTGGGCAGAGGTTAATTTAGCAGCGCTCAAACGTAACTTGCAAAGAATAAAACAATATACTGACAGCGAAATAATGCCGATAGTTAAAGCAAATGCTTATGGTCACGGCGCAGTGGAAGTTGTCGGAGCTCTCAGAGAAGAGGGTATAAAGCGTTTTGGTGTGGCCTTCCTGGAGGAAGCGTTGGTACTACGCCAATATTACCCGGATCTAACAATTATGGTTATAGGTCCAACCTTACCTGAATTTTCGGAAATTCTAGTTCAACAGGATATTATTCCTGAAGTGTGTCAGTGGGAGCAAGCTGAGGCTCTTTCGGCAGCAGCTACAAAACTTAAAAAAACTGCCCGCCTGCATCTTAAAGTGGATACAGGTATGGGCAGGATTGGTTTTCGGGAGAATGCCCTAAAAGAGATTAAACGAATCGCCCGACTACCGAACATATTTATTGAAGGAATTTATACCCATCTGGCCACGGCGGACAGTGTTGATTTGACATATGCTTATAAGCAGCTTCAAACCTTTGACAAACTATATGAAAGCCTGTGTGCCGAGGGCCTGGAAATACCTATCCGGCATGCAGCCAATTCGCCGGCTGTCTTGCGCTTGCCGCAAAGTCATTATGAGCTGTGTCGGCCGGGTATAATATTATACGGGATTGCTCCAACTAAGGGGCTGGAAACAGAATTTGAACCAGTAATGTCGTTAAAAGCTCGTATTGTTCATTTAAAAACTATCGACAAAGGCCAGAGTGTAAGCTATAATCGCAGCTTTATCGCCGCCTATCCCACCAGAGTGGCCACCCTACCCATAGGCTACGCTGATGGCTTAAGACGGGGTCTATCCAACGGTGGGGAAGTGTTGCTTAACGGACAAAGAGCTGTAATTATCGGTCAGATTTGTATGGATCAGACTATGGTCGATGTGACCGAGATAGAGGGAGTAAAATTAGGTGACGTCGTAACTATTTTGGGCAGGGACGGTGAAGAAACAATAAGTGCTGCCAAAATGGCAGCAAGTATCAATACCATAAGTTATGAAATTCTCTGCGGTATATCGCAAAGAGTGCCCAGGATTTACGTAAACCGCTAGGGAGTTCTTTTTAAGAAGAACGGGCAAATAATTTACAATAGTCTCCTCGGAAATAAGTAATACCTAAGCCGATGGCTTTATTCTGCGTATTGAAAAGTTTCTGTTCCACAACCATTAGAGGGATGGTGTTGTACAAAGATAAGTGCTTAGCAATTTCCTCAGTGGGAAGTTGAGCGGAAATAGTCAGCTCTTTTTTGAGAGCAAATGGGGAAGTATGTTTAGCCACTATTTCCGGAAAAGTAGCATATTTGATTTCCTTCTCCACAATGGGCATCCCTTTGATATAAATAATGTACTTTTCGTCATAAGCAACCTTCTCGTTATTACTGTAAAATAGCCTTTTAATAAGAATTATTTTTCTATTAGCGGCTACGTTTAAAGTGTCCATCAGCTTTGGTGTAGGCAGGATGATTTTTACCTCGATCAATTTCGTTGATTCAATATTATTAATTAGATTGGACATTTCGTTGTAGTGAAGGATATACTTCTCCGAATCCGGCTCTTTCACAAAACTACCTTTACCCGGGATGGAATAGATATAACCTTCATTTACTAAAATAGCCAAGCCCTTGCGCACAGTCATCCGGCTTACATTATATTTGTCACAAAGAGCATTCTCCGAAGGAATAATATCTCCGGGTTTTAACTTTCCTGCTTTAATTTCTTCTTTAATATCTTCGATTATTCTTAAATAAACTGGTAACTCCATCTAATATCTCCTTTAAAAAAATCCTGAAAACCTGCTGATATCCTATAGTAACATATATTAATTATATATAATATTACTGAAAATAGCTATTGGACTGCTAGAAATTAATATTTTCAAAATATATCTTCTGAAAATCCGGGTGGGCGGCTAAATTAACATGAGTTACTTTTTGGAGGATTTCTGAAGTATTGGCCCTAAGCGGAGCAGAGAGCAAAAAGTTGATTGTCCCGGTACCGGCCGCATTGCCTATGGACCTAACGGGTACATTTTCAAAATTGGGGATTAAGCCTATGGTCTTAGCATTATCCACATCTATATAATTGCCAAAAGCCCCGGATATTAGTATTTCTTTCAGTTGACTACCTTCAAGACCATACTCGTTCATCAATAGCAAACAACCGGTACAAATGGCACTTTTGGCTAATTGTACGGAGCGAATATCTTTTTGGGAAATATAGATTTCTTTGGTTAGGTAAAAAACATTTATATTGTTTACTTTACCTAAATTAGCGGCCAAACCTTTGTGTTCAGTCGAGCAAATTTCTAAATACTCTTCGGCAGTCAATAAGCGGCCTTTTTTATTGATAACTCCTATCTTGAGCATTTCGGCGACCGCATCGATTATCCCCGAGCCGCAAATGCCGCGAGCTTTTTCGGACCCGATAACCTGAGTTTCGACTGTGCCGCCGGACAGCTTGACTTTTTCAATGGCGCCATTCGTACCGCGCATGCCAAATTCGATGGTAGCACCTTCTAAAGCAGGACCGGCAGCAGTTGAGGTAGCATAGAATCCCTGTTCATTTCCCAATAAGAGTTCGCCGTTAGTTCCAAGGTCCACAATTAGTTTGGTTTCTTTGAGCTCATCTTCGGATAGGGACAATAAGACCGCTGTCGTATCCGCTCCAACGAATCCGCCGATTAGCGGCAGGAAGTGGATAATCCCATTCGGGTTAATCTGAATATCCAGTTCTTTAGCCTGAATTGTTACTTGGTCTAAAATAATATTGGTGAAGGGAGTTCGACCTAACGAACCGGGGTTTAAGCCCAAAAACAAATGCTGCATGGCGCTGTTGCCACAAATGGCGATGGTGTAGATCTCCCAGCTGCTTAAGGCCAAAGAGCTTGAAGCTTCTTCAATTAGCTTGTTGATTGTGGCAATGACCTTCTGCTGTAATCTAGCCAGACCATCCGGCTGGTTGATGGCAGTGTTGATTCTGGTAATCACATCGGCCCCTTCCGAAATCTGGCTGTTTAAAGCGGAGAAAGTGCCTACTTTAGTGCCGCTGTTAAGGTCATACAAATAGGCTACAATAGAGGTGGAGCCAAGGTCAATAGCCAAGCCGAAAGATCTTTTTGTCGTATCATTCTCCTCGATGTCTAATAAGACATCATTCCAGCAAACCAAGGTCAGACCTGTAAGTTCTTTGTTTTGATTCAACATAGATAACTTTTGTAATAGCTCTAGGCTGGGAGGATGCAGCTTGCTTTTCACTAGTTTTTGGATATGTTCCCAGTTACTGCTGTATGGCGGAGCGAGAAGTTGTTCCGCAGTCAGAAAAATCTTTTTCACAGCAGGGCTGAGCGCAACCTGCAGTGAGTTAGTAGCGGTCAAAATAGAAGCACTGTGGCTGAAATCACTATCCTCTAAATAAATTTTTGTGTCAGCCTTTATTTTTTCTTGGCAGGCCAGGACTTCGCGCCTGGAACCGTTTTCTTCAATCGTTACTTTACATTTTTTACAAGTCCCTTTGCCGCCACATACCATATTAAGAGAAAATCCGGCCTTGGCGCAGGCCTGGGCAATTGTTTCCTGTTCCGCAAAGTATATTTCTTTATTCTGATTGACAAATGTTATTTTTTTCATAAACTACTCCTTCAAAAAAACTCATTTTAAATTAAATGCATATTTCAAAATGCATATTTTAAATACATGTTTTAAATACATATAAGTACCTGTATATCCATCCCTTAAATTGTAACAGAATATCTTGGTAATTGCTATTTTTATTAGGGCTTAAGGATTGGAAGGTTCTAAAAAGAGGTTAAAAGGTGAAGAAATGGAGCAACAAAATAACTCTAAAGAGATAGTAAAAAAAGCGATACGGCATCAAGTTACAGCCTGGGTACCGAAGGGCGAACTTTGTCTTGATGCTGAAATCATGCGCCAGGTTTTAAATTGCAAGCAAATTGGCTTTGCTGAAAGCTATGCCTTTGTCAAGTGGCTTGGTTTGGATTTGATAGTTTTAGCAGCTAAGGATACTGAAGATATTAAACAATGGTCTAGGCATACTTCTTTGTATATTTTTGCCCTGATTGACGGAGCCTTTGAGCAGGGAGTAAATATTTTTGGTTTTAGTTCATTTGTTGCCAAAATAATGAAGTCCGAGCCAAGCGTTAAAGAATTTATTCACCAGGTAGAAAAACACAATTTAAGGCTCATCCAACAGCTAGCGGAACAGGGCGTTGATGGGATAATCTTAGCGGATGATATTGCAGGAAAAGACAGACTGCTCTTGCGACCGGTCCTTTACCGGGAATTGTTCTTACCGTCCTTAGCCAGGCAAATAAAAGTTATTAAGGATTATCAGTTGGATGTTTTTTTTCACTCCGATGGCAACTATCTTGCTTTAGTACACGATCTTATTGATTTAGGATTTGATGGACTTCATTGTCTGGAGCAGAGCTCTGGGATGGATATCCAAAGCTTAAAAGAACAGTATGGCCATCAGTTATGTTTATGGGGGCATTTGGGTGTGGCTGATATCAATGTGGATGACCGGCGGCAAGAAGTCGAGCTTAAGGCCAAGATTCAACAGTTAGCGAGTAGTTCGGGCTTTATCCTTGGTACCACTAGTGGGTTGTTTTCCGGGATAGATATTTATCGTTTGCAAAAACTATATACAAAAATTAATCCAAGCTTTTAGAAAATACTGAATTGACAATCAAAAAAAAAAATGATATATTAAAAATATACCTGTATATACAGTAGTATACATAGAATAATGATGTTATTGCAAATCTTCTTATGTATAGCCGACTCATATTAAGCACAAGGGGATATGGCGTATGAAAAAGGATTTTAGGGAGAAATTACTTGCTAAGGAAAAATTCATAGTAACTTGGGAACTAATACCCGGTCGGGGTGCCTGGGAATCAAGTCAGGAGAAAGTATTAGAGCAAGCTGAAAAGGCAGCCAAGGGAAATATTGTTGATGCCATTAGCCTGACAGATAATCCAGGCGGCAGTGTGGCTATTCGACCCGATATAATAGGCCAGGAAATTGCCAAGTTTGGCATAGAGACCATAATTCACCTTACTTGTAAAGATAAAAACAGAAATCAGTTGGAAAGTACCTTATACGCTTTAGAACGGGCAAAATTAAATAATGTGCTGGTATTAACCGGTGACTATGATCTAGAAACCAAATCCGGTCTACCTAAACCTGTTTTTGATCTGGATTCTACTCAGCTTTTACAGATGATCCAGGAATTAAATCAGGGAATCGTTGTGAAAAAGGCCAAGGGAGAGTCCCGCTTTAAACCTTGTAATTTTTGTGCCGGTGCGGCAGTGTCACCGTTTAAAGCCACGGAAGCCGAGTTAATAATGCAGTATTCTAAATTGAAAAAGAAAATAGAAAATGGGGCTGCCTTTATTATTACCCAGGTTGGTTATGATATTAGAAAATTCCATGAGCTGTTCTTATATACCCGTCAAATGGGTTGGGATATTCCTTTAATAGGCAACCTGTACGCCGTTAATTTCCCGACGGGCAGAGTGATGAATAATAATAGGGTACCGGGCTGTGTCGTAACCGACAAACTCTTAGCCGAACTGGAACAGGAGCGGCAGAATCCGGATAAGGGCAAGCAAGCCATGCTGGATCGGACAGCAAAACTCTATGCGCTCCTAAAAGGTATCGGTTATCGAGGGGTGCATTTAGGCGGCTACAATATTGAATATGAACAGATAGAATATATTGTCGGCAAAGGAGAAGAACTAAGTGCCA
>JAAYSI010000075.1 GCA_012524045.1 Peptococcaceae bacterium
CAATAAAGAACTACAAGAATCCATCCTGGCTCTAGACAAATCCCAGAACATGATTTTTACGCTCACGCTGCTGGCCTTGGAGTCCAAAGACAGTAATACCCACGGTCACTCCCAGAGAGTCTCCGAATATGTGATGGCAGTAGCTAATCGCCTGAACCTCGCCGAAAGCGACAAGACTAATTTATGGCGAGCGGCGATCTTGCACGATATCGGTAAAATAGGGATACCCGATGTGATCTTAAATAAATCCTCTGCTTTAAACGAGGAGGAATGGGAAATAATGAAGTCTCATCCGGAAAGGGGCGAAGCAATTTGTTCCAAGCTGAAATTTGCCCGGGAGATATTGCCTATTATAAGGCACCACCATGAACGTTACGACGGCAAAGGCTATCCTGACGGGCTAAGTGGCGAATCCATACCCTTCTTAGCTAGAATTATTAGTGTAGCTGACACATTTGACGCTATAACCTCGCCACGTAGCTATCGTGTAGCCGGAACTAAGGAGCAGGCTGTCAAAGAGCTTCAAAGGTGTGCAGGTAGCCAATTTGACCCCTATCTGGTCGAGGTCTTTTTAGAAGTATATGAAAGTGTTAATAGGGAAGAAGATTGTTTGGGAGATAGGTATGCTGGACTATCAAAAAATTCTTGAGTACCAACATTTATTTGATAAATTTCATACGATTAAAGCTGCAATTTACAGTTTTAATCTTGCCTCCAAAAAGGTCTTTGTTACCCATGGGGTGGAAGAGATTTTTGGCTGCCCCAAAGATGCTTTTGATCGGAAATACTGGAAAAAGATGATTCACCCGGAGGATAAAGACAAGGTTTTGCGCTGGGAAAAACAACTGAGTAGCGGCAAAGAACCCACATATATCCAGTACCGCATTGTGCGCGGGGAAGATGAGGTCCGGTGGGTGGAGGATCACCTAAGTCCTGTGGAAAACTTATTTGGAGAGCCTGAAGAATTACTCGGGCTGCTCATTGACATAACCGATAAAAAAGTGGCCGAACAACAAATAGAGTATATGGCCTACCATGATTCCCTAACCGGTTTACCCAATCGTAATATGTTTAATGAATATAGTCGCAAAGCATTGGCCCGTTGTAAACGCAAAGGGCTGTATTTAGCTTTGCTGTTTTTAGATCTGGACAACTTCAAATTAATTAATGATAATTTTGGACATACCTTCGGCGATCAGGTGCTGGCCCAATTAGCTGAAAGGCTGAACCAATGTGTGCGCGACGGCGATATTGTGGCCAGGGTAGGCGGCGATGAGTTTATTATTTTACTCGAAGATACCGACCGGGAGAAAACAGAGCAAATCGTCTTAAGGATCCTGTCCAATCTGGCCGTCCCGTATAAAGTAGAGGATCAAAGATTAATGATAACGGCCAGCGTCGGAATCAGCCTATTTCCTGATCACGGTTCAGATATCGAAACCCTGAAGAAGAATGCCGACGAGGCCATGTACTGCTCTAAAAATCGTGGCTGCAACCTCTATAGTTTCTATAATGACTAAAAATTTGCTGAATGTGTTATAATGTCTTTGTATTTTCCAAAGTTTAGGGAGGACAAAATGAATACTGACTTAGATTCCAAACAAAAAGCAAAGACAAAAACAAAAACAAAAACGAAAGTGAAAAGACAGGCATATATTCTCTTAATTACGTTAGTTCTGCTTGTTCCGGCTAACCCGGCTCCGGCTGTGGCTGCGCAGAATCCGCCGCCGCAAGAAATTGCAGCAATCTTTGATAAAGTTGCCAAAGAATATGAGGTCCCGGCTGAGATTCTTAAAGCCATTGCCTATGTGGAGACAGGCTGGCGCCAATGGGATAAAAACGGTAATGTCGTGATTAACCGAGGCGGCAACCCGGACTATATAGGTATTATGCAAGTCGGCACCTATAATCCTAAAGACAAGGCTACCGTTAACAAGCTTAAAAATGACATTGAATTTAATATTGCCTACGGGGCGAAAACCCTTTTAGCCAAATGGGAGATGACTCCGCAAATAGGGGATGGGGATAAGAGTAAACTGGAAAACTGGTATTTTGCTATCTGGGCTTATAATTCCTGGTCAGCCCGTAACAACCCGCATAACAACCCCCAAGCCTACCAGGAGAAGATTCTAAAACTAATAGCTAGCGGTTATTATTATGGAATAGTTGAGCCGGTTCAAATTACCCCGATGCCCAAAGCCTGGCTGCCTAAAGGGAGAGTACCTTCGGCCCAAAGTGACTGGAAAACACCCGAGCCGGTTCATTATGCCGCTTTTAGCCAAGAAGTTTTGAGCAAAGCTGAGTTGCAGGCCATTCAGTCTGTTCCGCGGGTCTGCGGGGACTCACGGATTGAGACTTCGCTCAAAATCGCTACTGACGGCTGGCCCCATGGCTGTAAAACCGTGATAATTGCCCAGGCTGAGGATTATTTGGAGGCTTTAGCCGGGGCCGCTTTGGCGAAAAAATATAAGGCCCCGATTATCTTAAACCCGCAAAATTGTTTGGATCCCAAAGTTGCTGATACCCTATTAAATAAATTAAAACCTCTGCAAGTTATTATTCTCGGCGGTTCCCAGGCTATTTCTGCAGAAGTGGAACAAGAATTACGGGAATTGCTCAGTTGGACCGACGATATTGTCCGGTTTGGCGGGGAAGACTGCTATGAAACGGCAGCCTTGATCGCCGCCGAATTCCCTGAGGACTGCGACTTAGCGCTAAGTACAGATGCAGACTTTCCTGATGCGCTCAGTCTGGCTACTGCAGCTGCCGGCCAAGCTATTCCGCTGTTATTGACAACGGAAAACGAGCTGCCTGAGGCGACAATTAAAGCCCTGCAGGCTAAAAAACCCAAAAATATCTATATTGCCGGCAATGAGGATGCAATATCGGAACAGCTGGTGGCTGAAATAGCCGAACTTACCCAAGTGGAAGAAGAAAATATCATCCGTTTTGCCGAAGCCAACCGCTATCAGACCTCGGCAGCCATAGCCCGGCACTTCTATCCGTTGCCGGAACAAGTCTATCTGGTTACCGGCCAGGAGTTCCCGGATGTTTTGGCCGGTTCGGCCTTGGCCGTAAATAATGACGCTCCGCTACTCTTAATGCCGGCTACAGGCCCGGCGGAAGGGTCAGTTACGGAGCAGTATATTGAAGCCCTTTCTGAGCAAGTGGAATTTAAAGTCCTCGGAGGGCAGACTGTCCTGCCGGATAAGACTTTGTTGAAAATTTTAACCCTAGCAGGACATTGCTAAGTGGGATAGGTGGGACAGCAGAACCGTCCCTGGGTCCCACTATGCCCATTTTTACCTGTTCTGGGCCTACCTACCTGATTGTAAAGAGCAGTAATTTGTAGTAAACTGTTAAAAGTGCAAGAGAAATCTATTACTAATTAGAAATACTTGCTAATTTGTTCCGAAAGGACGGAAAGAAAATAGTGTCACATCCTAAACGGACCCTATTGTTTATGCTGCTGGATGCTATTTTAATCAATATAGCTCTTTTCGGCAGCTTCTATCTTCGTTTTGAAGAGGGCTTGCCTGCTTCCTATATACCTACCTATATCAATGCAGCGCTGTTAGCCACAGTATCCTTGCTGGCGGCGTTTCATTTCTTTGGCCTGTATAAAAATATTTGGCGCTATGCCAGTGTCGGAGAGTTATTATCCATAGTCTATGCCGTCTCCGTCGGAGCGGCCATTACCATTGCCGGCACCTATTTTATCTCACCCCTTAGATTGCCGCATTCGGTAAGCGTTATGTTTTGGCTGCTGGCCATAGTTTTAACCGGAGGCCTGCGCTTTAGCCAACGTTTACGCCAGGAGAACTCTATTTTTTTGACTAGGAATAACGAACAGCACAAAGTGCTGATTATCGGAGCCGGTGATGCCGGGGTTTTAGCTTTGCGTGAGCTTAAAAAAAGAGACTTCCAGGACGGCCTGCCCGTCGGCTTTATCGACGACAGCAAGGAAAAGATTAATCTTCAGGTTCAAGGTTTCCCGGTGCTCGGTTCCCGGGAGGATATTCCGCAAATTGTGGAAGAGTACCAAGTGGATGAAATAATTATTGCCATTCCTTCGGCCTCCGGGGATACCATTCGGGAGCTTGTGGAAATTTGTAAAAAAACGCAGGCCTCCTCGTTGAAGATCTTACCCGGAGTTCACGATTTACTGAGCGGCAAGCTCACGGTTAGCCCAATCAGGGAAGTGCAGGTCGAAGACTTGCTCGGCCGGGATCCGGTATCCGTAGACTTAGAGGAAGTAGCCGGCTATTTAAAAAACCAGGTTGTGCTGGTGACCGGGGCCGGCGGTTCGATAGGTTCCGAACTGTGCCGCCAGATTGTACGCTTTGACCCGGCCAAGCTCATTCTGACCGGCCATGGTGAAAACAGTATTTTTGAAATCCAGCAGGAATTAAAAGAATATCCTGTTTTGCCGGAGATTTTTGACGTCAAAGACACGGAAAAGGTTAATTTGGTCTTTGCTAAACACAAACCCTCCGTGGTTTTTCACGCTGCGGCCCATAAACATGTGCCTCTGATGGAGAATAATCCGGAGGAAGCTTTAAAAAATAATGTGCTCGGTACTTATAATTTGGCCTCTGCTGCGGCAGCAACAGGAGTTAAAACCTTTGTGCTGGTCTCGACCGATAAAGCCGTAAATCCGACCAGTGTTATGGGGGCCTCCAAACGGATTGCCGAGATGGTCATTCAGGATTTTGACCGGAAAGCCCAAACTAAATTTGTGGCGGTGCGTTTTGGCAATGTGCTTGGCAGCCGCGGAAGCGTCATCCCAACCTTTAAAAAACAGATTAGCGAAGGCGGGCCGGTAACTGTGACCGACCCCAAAATGACCCGCTATTTTATGACCATTCCCGAGGCAAGCCAGTTGGTTATTCAGGCCGGAGCGATGGCTTCCGGCGGGGAAATCTTCATTTTGGATATGGGTAAACCGGTTAAAATCATCGACTTAGCCAAGGACTTGATTAGACTATCCGGTCTGGAGCCGGGTAAAGATATAGAAATAGTCTACACCGGGATTCGCCCTGGGGAAAAATTGTATGAAGAACTTCTTACTTCCGAAGAGGGTACCACGGCCACCAAGCACAAACGGATTTTTGTTGCTCGGCCGAATGATATAAACTCCGAGAGAATCGACCAATTAGTAGAGCAAATTCGCCGACGCGGAAGTTATTTAAGCAGGGAAGAAATTGAAAGCTTAATCAAAACGCTGATCCCTACTTTTAGGCAATCTAACTAATTTTTTTTAAAACGTGACAATATAGGAATACCACATAGTTTCAAAACTTTTAGCCAAGAAGCAGAAGGCTTTATATTTAAGGAGGCGCCTGTATGTTTGAATTCAAACAGGTAATTACGGAACAAGATAAAATCGCATTAGAACTCAAAAAGAAAATTGAGAACCATACTGCCCAGGTTGGAGTGATCGGTCTCGGGTATGTAGGCCTGCCTCTCGCCGTAGAGAAAGGAAAAGTCGGCTTTAAGGTAATTGGTTTCGATATCAATCCGGAACGTGCAGCTAAAGTAGATGCCGGTATCAACTATATAGGTGATGTCAAAGACCATGAACTTAAGGAACTTGCTGAAAATAAGATGATTAGGGGTACCACGGATTTTACGTTGCTTGCGGACTGTGATGTCATTATCATCTGTGTACCGACCCCTTTAACTACTACCCGGGATCCGGATGTTTCTTACATGAAAGCATCCGCCGAGGAAATAGCTAAACATTTAAGACCCGGCCAGCTAGTAACCTTAGAAAGTACCACCTATCCGGGTACTACGGAAGAGGTTATTCTGCCGATCTTAGAAAAATCCGGTCTCAAAGTAGGTAAGGATTTCTTCCTGGCTTTTTCCCCAGAAAGGGTGGATCCGGGTAACAAGAGATTTACCACGAAAAATACTTCGAAAGTGGTGGGCGGCGTAACCCCCTATTGTCTGGAAATAGCTTACGCCTTGTATAAGCAAACCATTATTAACGTTGTTCCGGTTAGCTCTCCTTCGGCTGCCGAGCTGACCAAGGTATTTGAAAATACTTACCGGGCCGTTAATATTGCTTTAGTTAATGAACTAATGCTGTTATGTGACAGGATGGGCCTGGACGTCTGGGAGATTGTTGAGGCGGCGGCCACCAAGCCCTTTGGTATTCATACCTTCTACCCCGGACCCGGGGTTGGCGGGCACTGTATTCCGATCGATCCTTTTTATTTGACCTGGAAAGCCCGCGAATATGATTTTCATACCCGTTTTATCGAACTGGCCGGTGAAATCAATGTGGAAGTATCCTACTATGTAGTCAATAAAGTCTTCCGGGCTTTAAATACCCAGAAAAAATCTTTAAAGGAAGCAAAAATCTTAATCCTTGGCGTCGCTTACAAAAAAGATATTGACGATGTGCGGGAGTCCCCGGCCTTGATTATCATGGAACGGCTGCGCCAAGAAGGAGCAATTCTTACTTATCATGATCCTTTGGTCCCGGCTATCGAACCGCACGGTGGTTGCACCGTCCAAATGGAAAGCACGGACCTGACGGCTGAGGCCTTGGCCGAAGCGGACTGCGTCCTGATAATTACCGACCACAGCTGCATCGATTACGATTTTGTGGTTGAACATGCGCAGTTAATAGTCGATACCCGTAACGCTACCAAGAAAGTAAAGAAAAACAGAGAGAAAATATTTAAAATCTAACGGTTTGCTCCTAAGGAGGAAATAAGATGACCGCAAAAGAAAAACTCGGCTTTGGCGTAATCGGTTGTGGCCGCATTGCTCCGAAACACACGGAGTCGATTGTAGCTCTGTCGGACGCGGAACTAATTGCCGTCTGTGATGTTGTGCCGGAGAAAGCCGAGAGTTTGGCCCAAAAATATAATGTCGAGGCTTACTCGGATTATCAAGAACTGTTACAGAGAGAGGATATAGATATAGTAACCATTGCCACCCCCAGCGGCAGCCATGCCGAAATCGGGATAGCGGCTGCTAAAGCGGGCAAACATGTAATGGTTGAAAAGCCGATGGCTATGACCTTAGCTGAGGCTGATTTATTGATAAAAACCTGTCGGGATTGTGGCGTAAAGCTCGCTGTAATCCATCAGAACCGTTTTAATAAATCCATCAAACTCTTAAGGGCTGCGCTGGAAGCAGGGCGCTTTGGCAAACTGACCCATGGCCAGGCTACAATCCGCTGGAACCGCAATCAAGAATATTATGATCAGGCACCTTGGCGCGGGACCAAACTGCAGGACGGCGGCGTCCTTATGAACCAGTCCATCCATAATATTGACCTGTTACAATGGATGCTGGGTGAGGTGGACACGGTCTTTGGCTATACCGCAACCGCCTTGCGTCAAATTGAAATGGAAGATGTTGGCACTGCAGTGCTTAAGTTTAAAAACGGAGCCCTCGGGCTAATCGAAGCTGCTGCCACTATTTATCCGAAAAATATTGAAGAGACCCTGAATATTTTCGGCGAGACCGGCTCGGTAATTGTCGGCGGTATCGCCGTGAACCGTATAGAAGTTTGGGAATTCCCGGACAGCGAAGAAGAGAAAAAACAGATTTTTGCTGCTCAGGAAAGCGACCCTCCGACCGTTTACGGCTTTGGCCACCGGGAGATTATTGAAGATATGATCAGAGCGGTTAAAACCAACAGCAGTCCGGCCGTATCCGGGGAAGAAGGACGCAAAGCCCTCGAAATTGTTTTGGCGATCTACAAATCCCAACAGACCGGCCAACCCGTAAAGCTACCTTTAGTCGAAGATTAAAGCATATAACTGAATTCTGGGATTAAAATTTATATTAATTAAACTTGGGCCTCAATATACTTATATGACATCAATAAACTTGTGCATTAATAAAATTGTAATAATTAATCAATTCGCACGACCGAAGTGCGAAAGTTGAGTTAATAATTAAGAGCTAGCCTTAGGAAGGGGAGATAGTATGGGTAGAGCCGGTCGTTCTGGTGGGGGCTTTGGTGGAGGTTTCGGTGGTGGCCGCAGCTTTGGCGGTGGCCTAGGTGGCAGCCGCGGTTTTGGTGGAGGTCTAGGCGGTTCCAGTGGGAAAAGCCGCGGTGGTTTCGGTAGCGGAGGCTTTGGATCCTCGGGTTCAGGAAGGAAAAATACGGGCCCCTCTAAAGTATTTGTCCCATTTCCGACTACAAGATATCGCCCCTCATCAAGACAGCGCCCAACAGGTGGTTGGGGCTCACCCCCAGAGGAGCAAACCCCCAAAACTCCTAAGGCTCCTAAAACCCCTAAAGAAAAATTTCGGACGGCCTTATTTATCACTATACCTCTTATAATCCTCTGTGTTATCTTAATTGCCTTAAATCCTGCTTCGGATAAGGCTGTACCTATACCCTTAGAAGCCGGCTCGGTCGTCGAAACGGCTTATTATACCGATGAATTAGGCTGGATAAAGAGCCCAAGGGTTTTGGAAGAGGGCATGGAGCTTTTTTATGAGCGGACAGGAGTCCAACCCTATTTATACTTAACTGATAGAATCAACGGCCAAGTGACTTTTACGGCGGCTGAAGTGGAGAGCTTTTTAAATGAGAAATATAATGAGCTGTTCCAGGATGAAGCCCATTTGCTTTTACTCTTTACGGAATATGATGGTGCCTACTCTAGATGGTACCTCTCGGGCAGCCAAGCGCAAACGGTTATCGGGTCTGAAGAAGCTCAGATTATTTTAGATTATGTAGACAGATATTACTACTCTTCTTACGATGAGGATACCTACTTTAGCAAGGTTTTTGCCGATTCCAGTGAAGAGATTATGAGCGGGCCTTCGAACTTTTTCCCGCTAGCGCTAATCATTGTCTTGCTGATTTGCCTTGTGGTGTTAGGCTACTACTGGTGGGCCAATATAGCCTATCAACGAAAGTTAAAAGCTGAAGAGACCAAAGCCATTTTAGATACCCCTCTTGAGGAGATAGTTAATTTAGAGCTTAAAGATTTAGAGGATAAATATAAAGATGAATAAGGAGAGATGAATAATGAGTATTCTCGAACGTTTCACGGACATTATTTCCGCCAATGTCAATGCCCTCTTGGATAAGGTGGAA
>JAAYSI010000076.1 GCA_012524045.1 Peptococcaceae bacterium
AATTTCGGGGTTGGCTGGTCCTTTAGCCATAGCTAGGGCCCCCTTTCATAAGAGTTAATATTTTAACTTTCCAAATGCATTTGTTTAGCTTGTTTAGTATTATGTCTAGCTTGATCAATTAGTTTTTCGAATATTTAAATGTTGCTGCTGTCCGGAAAGTTTCTCTCGAGAAGATATAATCGTCAATCAGTTTTTCAGAGAACGGCAGTCCGGCAAGGTCGAAGAATTTCTCCCAGCCGATTCTTTCAATCCATTCTCCCATTCTCTCGCCTTGGCGGGCGTTGTTAGCCCATACTTCCACAATATTGCGGACTGCTTGAGTAACTTCAGGCCAACGAGGTGCGTTGTTCGGTAAGAACGGAATCACCATTCTGGAGAAGCTTGGTACAGAGCGTGCGTTAGAAGTCTTTCCGCCGACGAGAATAGCGCAGCCGTCGTTCTCGGCATCGAGAATTTCCATGCCCGGTGACATGGTGTAACAGTTACCGCAGTACATACATTTATCTTCATTAACGACAACACTCTTAGTCTTAGGATTAGGACGAATTGCTCCAGTCGGACAACTAGCGACAAGACTAGGAATTTCAGTACCTTTTTGGACTTTTTCATGGTCGATACGCGGAGGAGTTCTATGAACCCCAACAATGGCGATGTCACTGCAGTGTGCAGCTCCGCACATGTTCAAGCAGCAAGCCAGACCTATTCTGAGCCTAGCCGGTAGCTTCATCGAACCAAAATATTCGTACAGATCGTCCATCACAGCTTTAACTATGCCGGACGCATCGGTGGCAGGAGTATGACAGTGTACCCAACCTTGAGTATGGACAATGTTGCTGATGGAGGCGCCGGTTCCGCCGACCGGTAGTCCTTTTTCTTCAAGTTCTGCGAGTAATGGTTCAACTTTGCTTTCATCACCTACTAAAAACTCAACATTGTTTCTACTGGTAAAACGCAGATAACCATCGCAGTATTTATCAGCAAGATCACATAGCTCACGAACGAAGTCGATACTAATCAAACGAGGAGATCCTACACGAACACTGTAAAGAGCAGCACCGTTTTCAGATACATGTTTTAAGACACCTGGACGCGGAATCTCATGATATCTCCACTTCCCGTAGTTCTCCTTGATTACTGGAGGAAGCATATCTTTATAATGGGGAGGTCCTATATCAATTTTTGCCATTCTATTTTACACCTCTCAATTATCAATTATTTCTTAATTTCATCTTGGGGCCAGAATACATAAGGATTAGCACGCGGACGGAAGACCATTTGCGGTACAGCCGGCAGACCTACTTCACGTAAGAATTTACTCATGCCGAGACGGTAAATGGTTTCTCCGATACGCTCACGGGTCTTACCGTGTTCATCCCACCAGTCCCAAATTCTATTCAGTAAATCTTTAAATTCTTCGTAATCGTTTTCGCTTTCCATTTTCATAAACGGAACAATAACCCAGGACATGAAAGCAGATAGAACGATTGTAGATTTACCGCCAATAAGAATGGATGCTCCTTTTTCCTTGCCAGGTTGGATCGCTTTCGGCATAACATTTATGCAGTGCATGCAACGAGAGCAGTCTTCAGCATTTACGGTTAACTCTTTTGTTTCAGGATTAAACTTTAAGGCACTGGTTGGGCATTTGTCACATACCCTTTCTTGAATATTTAAGCCGTTAGCTACATATTCTTTTACAGCGTCTTGATCGATTCTAAGGCTATCACGCCAGGTTCCAATAACCGAACAGTCTGAACGAGCGATCGAGGCGGTGCAGTCGTTAGCACAACCGGAAAACTTAATTTTAAACTTATAAGGCCACATTGGGCGATGGATTTCATCTTGGAAAGTGTTGGTTATGTTGTGACAAGCATCCAAAGTGTCATAGCAAGCATATTCGCAGCGAGCCGGACCTACACAGCAGCTAGGAGTTCTCAAGTCTGAACCCGAACCACCGAGGTCAAAGCCAGCCTCACTAAAGTCATCAAAAGCAGGCTGGAGATGTTCGGTCTGCATTCCAAGCATAATGATATCGCCGGTAGAACCATGGAAGTTTGTTAAGCCTGAACCATGTTTTTCCCAAATATCACAAATTGTCCTTAATGCGTCGGTGTTGTAGAACCAACCGGCTGGCTGGTTGATCCTCATGGTATGGAATTCAGTCAGATTCGGGAATTCCTCAGGAAGATCGGTGTAACGTCCAATCACACCACCGCCATATCCTCTAACTCCAACGATTCCACCATGTTTCCAGTAACCTTTGCGGTCTCTGTAGGATTTTTCAAGCTGCAGTAACAAGTCTGCTGCCGCCGGACTTTTTTCTGCGGCTTTTTTCATTTCCGTCACAAAACTTGGCCACGGACCTTTTTCTAATTCGTCCAAAAGTGGCGTTTTCTTGTCTGTCATATCACTACCTCCAATTTATCTTTTTTTGATTAGTGATTACATTTCCATAATCGTGATGGCTCCAGTTTCACAAACTGTGGTACATGATTCGCAACCCATACACTCTGTTTCATCCCCGGTTACTACCGCTTTTCCGTCTTCAAAGCTCAGAAGACGAGCCGGACAGCATTCGGTACAAGAATTACAGCCTGTACATGCATCTTCATCAATTGTTACAATAAACACCTCGAACACCTCCTTACCGGCTTGCAATATTATTTCCTATCAGAACTTGGTATCTTGTTCTTGTGCTTATTTACACTTTTTCTTACTTTTAATTTAACAGCTTAGGGCTGATTCGTAAAATATAGATAATAAATGATGCAATTAGTGAAATTTATTGTGAAATTGCGAACATCATAAATAAATCCTATGGCTGCTTTAATATCTAAATATCTTTGGTCAGATTATCGTAATATGCCCTAAAAGTTGACGTTCCACCTTCCAGGTAAGCAATTTGTTCCCGGCCAAGTCCTTTAAGAATACAGGCAGCTTCATAACTACGAATCCCCAGTTCACATACGGCTAATACCTTTTTGTTTGGAGGGATATCCACCCAACGTTGACGTAGTTCGCCCAGCGGAATATTCAGAACATCATCTAGCGGTAACGGATTTGCCTGTACTTCATCCTGCTCGCGAACATCAACAAAACAGTATTCCTGACCTGCTTTAAGTTCGGCGAGTATCTCGGGTGCATTAAACGATGGCACAAGACCATCCCGTTTATTTTGCAGGGTATTAACGGCATGAATTACCACGTCGATGGCTGTAGCAAAGGGTGGAGCATAGCCTAAATCAAGGTTGCTCAAATCTTCAAGCTTGGCATTAAATTTCAAAGCAGTTGCTAACACATCCAGACGTTTAATGCCCTCACCTTGGCCGCAAACCTGAGCACCTAATAATTTGCCGCTCGTCCTGTCCGCAATAAGTTTTAGGCTAATGCCATCATGCATTGGGTAATAATGGGTGTTATCCAAGCCGCTAACTACGCTGGTGATAACGTCATAACCCAATTGTTGGGCTTCAGCTTCACCTAAGCCGGTCCGACCGATATTTAAATCAAAAGCTTGGAGCACAGAAGTTCCTAAGACTGTTGAAAATTCCGTTGGCCGCCCGGCGATATTATCCGCAATTACCCTACCTTGCTTGTTGGCAGTTGAAGCAAGCGGTATATATACCGGTTTACCGGTAAGAACATGGATTTGTTCCGCACAGTCACCGCCGGCAAAAATATACGGGTCGCTTGTCCGCATATTTTTATCTACCTTTATAGCACCGGTCGCACCGATTTCCAGACCTATCTCCTGAGCAAGTTCTACATTCGGACGTACTCCGGCCGCAATTATGACTGCCTCGGTTTCAATTACTCCCTGATCGGTAATCACTCGACAAACTTCGCCTTCAGCATTCCCCTCCAGCGCCTCAATTCTACAGCCCAGGCGTAGATCCACTCCTCTGCTGCGCATTTGTCTTTCCACCAGTTTAGCCATGTCCGTATCCAGTAATTTCGGTAAAACGCTGTCCAAGGCTTCACACATAGTTACTTTTACTCGAGGTCCTGCTAAGGCATCGGCGGTTTCAATACCGATCAAACCGGCTCCGAGAATGGTAATATGTTTAGCCTTTTTCTCCCGCAGCAGTTGTCTTATGGTTTGGGCGTCTTGAGGATGGTGCAGGGTGTAAACCCTTCCAAGCTCAGTTCCCGGAATCGGTGGCAAAAATGGTTTGGCGCCGGTAGCCAGAACAAGGTAATCGTAAGGAAGTAGTTTTTCCTCAGAAGTTTTCAAGTTTTTTACCAGGACGGTCTTATCTTTGGGATTGATTTTTAAGGCTCGAGTCGCCGTTAAAAACTTAGCCCCCTTCTGTTCCTGAAAGTATTTTACATCTCGAATAAGTCCGGCATTGGTCATCATCAACTCTTCAAGCTGAGGGACAAGATTGCCTAGATAAAGAGGCAAACCACAAGCTCCATAAGATATTACTTCGCCCTGTTCGACAACGGTAATCTCGGCGTCCGGCCGGAGCCGTTTCAGGCGAGCAGCAACCTTTGGGCCGGTCGCTACACCGCCGATAATCAGGACTTTCATTTTTCACTCCCCTTTTCTGTTTCTTCATTAGTGCTTGGCACGCTATTCTAAGAACTCAAAGAAAGGTTTTTTCATGCTGACTAAAGCATTTACCATAAGCTCCACCAGACCGCCATAATGAACATTGAATTTTTCCGTGGCCTGATAATATTCCAGAATATCGCGGATGGTACCCTTACAGTTAGAACACGGTGCACAAACATATTTAGGTGGCTCCACTTGTTCGATAGTATCCTGAAACGCTCCAAGTATCTGGTCGAATTTGGTGCGAGCACTAATCTTATTTCTGAATTCTGCAAAATTCATAGAATTCATAATAGCAAAACCGCTACCACCGCCACAGCAGTAGTTATCTACCCCGTGCGGAGTCATTTCCCTAAAGTCCGGGCAAATTTCCTTTAATATTCTGCGTTGCGGCTGCACGATTCCCATCTGTCTCACCACGTTACAGGGATCGTGTAAGGTTACCGGGAAATTATTCTTGCTCGGATCAAATTTCAGAGCTTTACTCTTAACTAAATCCCATAACAGCGGTAAGCAGCTTTCTACCGGAATTTTATCTTCTCCATAGGCCATCCGATCAGCAACTACGGCAGCAGCTTTATGAGCATGACCGCATTCTCCGATAATAATCCGGCGAACTCCTAGATCCTTAGCCGCTTTCATTTGCTGCAAAGCGATCTTTTTCGCTTGCGCATCATCATACCAGATTCCGTAGTTAACATTATCGTAACCGATCATCTCACTACTCAAGGTCCAGTTTAAGCCGGCTTCCTCGAACAGAATAGCAAACGCAATCGGATTCTCCGGCCAGGCCATATATTCCCCCGCATTATGCGTGAGCAAGATATCGGCACCTTTTTTATCTACCGGGAATTTAATTTTTAAGCCATAGAGTTCTTCAATATCCTCTTCCAAAAATTCCAAAGTATCCAAAAGTACCGGCTTAGTAATCCCTGTTGACGAACCGGTCTTTAATTGATTGACCGTACCTTTTTCATGCAAAGGACTGGGGGCAATTCCCATTTCTTGGCTAAATACTTTTCTGATCTCTTTGGCTAATAATGAATTGTCCAGGCCTAGCGGACAGGTTTGAGCACAGCGACGGCAGAGATTGCAACGATAGGCTAATTCGCCAAGTCGAGCAATAGTCTCCCAATTCACATCAATATCTGCGCCGACAAAACTGCCTAACAATTTGCCGCTTTTAGTGAAGTGCTTTTTTACTATTTTCCGTAAGACTTCCGAACGGAAAATAGGACGATATAATTCGTTAGAATTAGTAGCTTTAAATATATGACAAGCATCGGAGCATGTATTGCATTTGGCACAATACTCAAATGACAGTAGAAAGGGCTGTAATACTCCACTATTGGCATCTGTAAATACCTTTTCCAGCCCACGTAAAAACTTTCGGACGAATTCATCTTCTTCCTCTTTAGACTGGGGTCTGGTCAATTTATCTATACCAACGTAACCATCTAACGAAGCGCAATATTTTTCCCGCCAAGCCTGTTTGGGTTCGGTGAAAGGGGGTTCCATACCTTCTGCATCATATGGGGCTTTTAACTCCATAAGGCTTTCCAGCTTTATAAGTTGTTCATCCGAACGTCCAAGGTCTTTGGGACGCAAATCCTTCTGATTAATCATAACTCACACTCCTTCTTCCCTACTCAATCTATTCTTCAGCCGGAGCTTGCCCACTGATATGGGGAGCCGACCAGCTATTGGTCGAACGACGGGCCAAAGCCTGCTCTACTTTTTTTTCCATAGCGCTGCCTCTCAAATTAGGCTCATTCTCCCAAAGCACTTTATGAAAACTAAAGTATTTACCGACATAATGACTCATTTTACTCAAAGGAATATAAGTAAACATAATAAACAAAATAACGATATGCGCTATCAATAGCCCACTAACCTCAAAAGGAGTAAAACTTATTAAATTTGCTGTGATTTCGCGCGCTGTGCTAAAAGTTAAATCATTAATCCAAACAAAGATACCGGAAACAGTCGCGCAATATAGTAAAGCGAGATTAAAATACTCCTGGGGAGTGGTATATTTCCTTAACGTATCGTCAAAGATCCTTCTAAGAAACAACATCGCGGAACCGAAAGTAGCCAATACTAAGCCGGAAAGGCCGGTAAAAGCAGTTAGATAAAAAATCAAAGCCCCCCAAATTCCGCTACTGGGGCTAACCTGTCCACCCGCTAGAAGGGTTAGACCACCTACAATCAACAATACAGTCCAAGCAATCAAAAGATAAATACCCAGATGAAGAGCATACGAAAGCCACCATAAAGGTCTTTGATTATCGAAGAGCTTTTTGATAAAAAGCATTTCTTTGAGCATATCGATAAGCTCAGCCATATGGTTTACTTTACGTTCCTTATTCCACCACTCTACTTCTTCAAAATAGGAACCGCCGTATTCGTGTCCCTGCTCTTTGGGGACAGGATAAAGTTCCATTCTTCCATGTAAAGGCATTTTGGCATATTTGTATGCTTTATAAGCCGATAGCCCTAGGAACAAAATAATAGCTAAATAAGCTAAGATACTTAGTGACAAAGTCCACAACCTCCCTTAAGCCTTAAAGAATGTACTATCAATCACTTTTAAGTTTAAGGAAGATTAACTCTATTGTAAAATCACAGTTTTTAATGGCACAATTTAAGAAATTGATATCCCATTGCTAGCAACTAAAAAATGGTTGTCTTTTCCATAAAAAGCCTTATAATTACGTTAACAATAAATTACAAAGGAGAGAATATCCTAATGAAAGAGCAAGTTATTTTTACTGAAACAGCTCCAAGACCTGCCGGATCTTATTCTCAAGCTATTGTTTATGGTTCCTTTGTGTTTTGTGCCGGCCAAACAGGCAACGCGCCTGAAACAAATACACTGGTCGAAGGCGGAATAGAGGCTCAAACCAGACAAGTATTGAATAATTTGGCAAACGTACTGCAGGAGGCCGGAAGTTCTATGGATAAAGTGCTTAAAACCACAGTATTCGTAACCGATTTAGATAATTTTGATTTGGTGAATTCTATCTACACAGAGTACTTTAAGAACAAACTACCTGCTCGCAGCTTTGTTCAAGTTGCTAGGCTACCGTTAAATGCACTGGTTGAAATCGAAGCAATAGCACACATTTAATCTCTCCGTTCATTTTCTTGTATAATCAATAAATAATAAATATTTATTTGCTCTGGCCAAACTGACCGTAGAATTTAAAAAACCGTTTTTCCATCATAACAGCGCTAAATCAGTTCTATAATATAGCGCAAGAGGGAAAAGCGGTTTTAGTTTTAGTTTTCGTAATTGTGCTAATATGTAGCCAAAAAAAACATTTCCAGTTACAATTTATAATGTAGTGATAAATTATTACGCGGAGATAAATTTTTTTACAAAATTTACTTATATTAAAGGTAAGGAATTAAGAAGATTAAGAAGATGAAGATTAAGTAAGACATTAAGTAAGACATTAAATAAGACATTAAGTAAGACATTAAATAAGACATTAATAAGACATTAAATGAGAACATTAGGTAAGAAATATTTAAGAGGGAAAATAAATGAATACTAAATGCTCAATATCGGCTAAAGCTAAAGATCCCTTAATCAAAGCCAAAGCTCTA
>JAAYSI010000077.1 GCA_012524045.1 Peptococcaceae bacterium
GATCTAAATCTTATTGACCAGTTGGCGGAACTGCAGCGACTCGGGGTTAAATCGCTAAAAATAGAAGGTAGGATGAAAAGGCCGGAATATGTGGCCACTGTGACCAGGATTTACCGCAAAGCCTTAGATAACCTGGAATTAGCTATTTCTCAAGGTTTGACTTCTAAGGAACGTTATGAATTAACCCAGATATTTAATAGAGGCTTTACCACAGGTTATTTTCCAGGTTACCAAGGTGCAGATATGATGAGTTTTAGCCGACCTAACAATAGGGGGACCAAGCTTGGGCGGATTATTGGAATTAAAAAGAATCGCTTAAACCTTAGACTGGAAAATGATTTAAATGTTGGCGACGGTCTAGAGATCTGGACCAATCACGGCAGGGAGGGTATGATTGTCCACAAAATTTATAATTCTGCCGGCAAAAACATTACTAAGGCTAGCGAAGGCGAGATAGTAAGTATAGAATTTAATGGCCAAGCCCGGATTGGGGATAGGGTATTTAAGACTCATGATCAGGAGCTAATGGAGAAAGCCAGACTTAGCTTTCAAGAGGGAAAAGAAACTCGGAAAAGACCTTTGAAAATGCGTCTGGCCGGTAGAGTAGGAACGAAGCTGCAACTGGAGGTTCGGGAAGATGAGCATAGGGTGATTGTTGAATCGCAAACCGAGGCTGAAGAAGCTGTAAAAAGACCTCTGGAATACGATTATCTGTATAAGCAGTTAGGTCGCCTGGGCAATACTCCGTTTTATCTTGCCGAATTGGATTTGGCTCTGGAAGGCAATCTGATGCTGCCGGTAAAGGAAATTAACGAAATGCGGCGCTCAGCAGTCGCCAAGCTTTTGGAATATGAAGCCCCAAAAAGCTTGGACCAGGAGGGCTATACTGTTAGAATTAATAATTGGTACGGTAAACTGGCAAACAAACAAAAACAAGCCAGGGACAGCCACTTGGCCCAATATAGACTTAGTGTGGCTATTACAGATTTGCAGATGCTTAACCCGGTCATTAAAGCCGGAGCTGATAGGATCTTGCTCGGGGGAGAACATTGGCGCTCTCGCCCAGTAATTACTTTGAAGGATTTACAAGAAGCGATCCGGATCTGCCAGGCTCAGAACGTGGAAATAGTCTGGAGATTACCGCGAATTTTTAATGAACCTCAGAGTCGCAAAACATATTCTGAATTGCAAACTATAAGCTCATGGCAAGAAAGACCGCAAGTAATGGTAGCCAATCTGGCCGGCATTGAAATGCTTAAAAGAATTGACCCCAATTGGGCTTGGGAAACGGATCATCATTTATATATCTTTAACCAAGCTGCGCTGCATTGGCTGTGGGAACAAGGAGCAAGTAAAGTTGCTCTTGCTACCGAACTTAGTCTGGAACAGTTGCAGTTGTTGGCTGCACCTAACAGTGAATTACTTGTTTTTGGCGATATGGAAATGATGGTTAGCGAATACTGTATAATAGGTTCCACTCTTACTGCTTGCTCGGGAAATCCGCGAAATAAGTGTGACGCCAAATGCCAAAGCAGAGATTTCTATTTAAAAGATAGAATGAATTATAATTTCCCTTTAGATACCGACAGAGAGTGCCGCATGCATATTTTTAACGCAAAAAGATTGAACCTGCTTCCAGAACTGCCTAGAATAGCTAATATAGGAATAAGGGATATTCGTTTGGATTTGCATCGAGCTACATTAGCTCAAGCAGAAACTACAGTAAGTATTTTCAAAGATATTTGGCTACAGCTAGCTGCGGGGAAAAATATAAGTAAAGAGAAAATGGAAGAAGCTATAACCTACTTAGAAAAGCTTTATCCCGAAGGTTTTACCAAAGGACATTTTTATAGAGGAGTGCTTACGTAATTGGTTGCTACAGAAAAAGTACTGGCTAAATTAGATTTTGGCGCTATTAGAGAGAAGTTAAGCGCCCATTGCTTATTGCCGAGGGCCAAAGAAATGGCGGAGAGCTTAAAGGCTGAGTCGGAAATAAGATTAGTTCGTAAAATGTTAAGAGAAACTGATGAGGGTAGGCTTCTGCTCAGAATCAATCCTTTATTCTCGGTGCGGGGGGCAAAGGAAATTCGGCCTTACTTAGAAAGGTGTGCCAGAGGAGGAGTGTTAAAGCCGGAAGAATTGCTCGAAATTAGGGATACCTTAAAGGCAGCCCGACAAATCCGCTCTATTTTATTGGATAATAACAAAACTGGTAAAGATAGTTATAGTGAATTGTTTACTTTGCGCGAGATCATAGGAACTATTATTCCACAAAAAAAGATAGAGAGTGAAATCACCCGGTGTATTTTGGA
>JAAYSI010000078.1 GCA_012524045.1 Peptococcaceae bacterium
GGTTACCAGATTGAAGAATTGAAAAACAGCAGAGAGAACACCAAATGTTGCGGTTATAGCGGGCTGGTTTTTTGTGAAGACAAGGATCTGGCCACGAAGGCAGTGTTGGACAGAGTTGAGGAAAGTTCTTTGGATTATCTGGTTTATTGTACCGTTTGTCGGAATTACTTTATCAGTGTCGGCAAGCCCACTTATCACATTTTGGATGTGATCTTCGGTCAGGACAGCCCGGAAATTGCTTCTAAACCTGCCCCGACCTTAAGACAGCAGGAAGAGAACCGCCGCAAGCTAAAAAGGACTTTGTTGCAAGAGTTTTATCAGGACGGTGGAAAAAATAGCCGGGGTGAAGGGCCGCTCCTTTTCATTGATCCGCAGCTTCACCGCCTGTTGGAAGAGCGTTTGATAGATGAGGATAAAATTCAAGAGGTTATTCTTTCGGCGGAAGAGCAGAACCGCAAACTGCTCAACCCGAAGAATAATCATTATATTGCCAGTTTACAACCGGGGATTATCACCTATTGGGTCGAATATGCACCCAAGGACGGAGGTTATGAGGTTTATAACGCCTATAGCCACCGAATCAAGATTGGGGAGGGAGATTAAATGCCAGGTTTTCAAATGGAGATTGATAACAGAGCAGGTATCCGCTGTGTGCCTTGTGATGTTGAATTAGAGCTTTTGCCGGTTAAGATGAGTTATCTGGAGAGTGAGTTCCCGGTAAAAATCTTGAGCTGCCCTAAATGTGGTCAAAGCTACATCTCAGAGGAATTGGCCTTAGGCAAGATGTTAGAAGCGGAAAGGGCTTTGGAGGAGAAATAGTGATGAGAGACATCAAAGAAAATACCAGCGTTCTATATGAAAACGATGAGTTTCAGCAATTTACGGAAGAGGCTTTACGACCCGGGGGCTTGGAATTGACCAGAAAAGCTTTAGCTATTGCCGATTTTCCTGTAGGCAGCCATCTGCTGGATATCGGCTGCGGCTGCGGCATTACTGTGGAGTTTCTAGCTGAGGAGTACGGCATGGAGGCCTGGGGAATCGATATATCCGAGGAACTGATTGCCAAGGCTAAAGCTCGCAATAAATCCTTAAGGGTTCAGGTAGGGGATGTTTATAACCTGCCCTATGGGAGTAGCAGTATGGATGGCGTAGTAATGGAATGCGTTTTCACTCTTTTTGACAACAAGCCTTTGGCCTTGGAGCAAATCCGGCGCGTTTTAAAGCCGGGCGGCCAATTGATTATCACTGATTTATATATTCGGGATAACGCCCAGGCCTTTACCCAATTACCTTTAGTGACCTGTCTTAATGGTATTACCAGTCAGGATGTGGTTTGCCAGGAAGTGTCCAGCGCCGGCTTCCGGCTTAAAGAATGGCATGATGAGACCTCAGTATATAAGGGTTTCCTGGCGGGCTTGATTATGAATTACGGTTCCATGTCTGCATTTTGGGAGAGCCTTGTGGGTTCCTGTGAAAAAGCCTGTACAGTACAGCAAAATATTAAGAAAGTAAAAATCGGCTATTATCTGTCGGTATGGGAAAAAGAGTAGGTGGTGGAAATATTGCAAGAAAAAAGTGAACGGAAACTTAATAGGAAAATTATCAAAGAGACGGTGAGTGTGTGCCCGGTTTGTTTAGAGCGTGTTTTGGCCCAAAAGGTCGCGTATGGCGATAATGTCTACCTGGAAAAAACCTGTCCCGAGCACGGCACCTTCAAGAGTTTAGTCTGGGAAGGCAAGCCAAGGTACCAAGTTTGGCTGCGGCAGGAGGATAATACCAAGCCGATTTTAAATGATACCGAGACCGAAAGTGGTTGTCCTTATGACTGTGGTTTGTGTCCTGAGCACAAGCAGCAGGCATGTTGTGTGCTGATCGAGCTGACTCAGCGCTGTAATCAAAAGTGCAAGTTTTGTTTTGCCGACGCCGGCCATGCCATGGCGGAAATGACTTTAGAGGAAATAAGCAGCCTTTATGATTTTCTGCTGGAACGCAGCCCCCAGCGCCCTTTTAATATTCAGCTTTCAGGCGGCGAACCGACTTTAAGAAAGGATCTGGCGGAGATTATCCGGCTGGGTAAAGAAAAAGGCTTTCCTTACATCCAGATTAACAGCAACGGCAAGTTGCTGGCGGCCGATCCGGCCTATGCCCAAGAGTTAGCGGAAGCCGGCTTGGACTGTCTATTTCTCCAGTTTGACGGGGTTAGTGATGATATTTACCGGGAGATTCGTTCCGAACCCCTGTTGGACATTAAAAAGAAAGCCATCGAACATTGCGGCCAGGCTGGAATCGGAGTGGTCCTAGTGGTCACAGTCGTTCCAGGTATCAATGACGGCCAGATCGGCGCTATAGTAGACTTTTTGCTGGCTAATATGCCGGCTGTGCGGGGGATTCACTTCCAACCGGTCAGCTATTTCGGCCGTTTCCCTCAGGAACCTACCGATGAGATGCGTTATACCATTCCTAAGTTATTGCGTGACTTAGAAGACCAAACTCAGGGTCGCCTAAGGATTGGTAATTTCATTCCTCTGTTGACTGGGCATTCCCTGTGTTCCTTCCACGGCAGTTTTCTGGTTAAGCCTGACGGCCAGATTGCAGCAATTTCTACGCCACCAGAGAAAGATTGTTGTTCCTGTAAGCAGGACGCCATTATCGGAGCCCGCAATTATCTGGGACGTAAGTGGGGTTCAAGACCGCAAAATGCCGTGGGCGAAAGTAGCTTTGAAGGCGGCGTCAATTTTGATGATTGGGATCTTTTCATAAAGCAAGTTCATGAAAAGGGTTTCAACATTACGGCTATGGCCTTTCAAGACGTTTGGAATATTGATCTGGAACGACTGCAAAAATGTCGGGTCCATGTGGCCACTCCTTCTCATAAATTGATTCCTTTCTGTGCATACAACTTGACAGATAAGGAAGGCAGGAATTTATATGGCAGGTATTGCTAAGCTTACCCCTTTGGAGGGCTGGATTAAACAAAAAATTGGGCTGGCTGAACTGAGCCTCCCTGCTTTACGAGCCTATCAAAAAAGGATGTTAATCTCCACTTTTGTATATGTAAAGGAAAGGTCTCCCTTCTATCGGCATTTATATAAGGATATTTCCTCAAGCGCAATTCAGGGTCCACAAGACTGGGAAAAGTTGCCGCTCATCAGAGACAAAAATGTACGGGAGCAAGCCACAAGGATGCTTTGTGTGGGGCAGGACAAAATTCAGCGAATTGTTACTTTGGACAGCAGCGGGACTACCGGCGTTCCGAAAAGGATATTTTTTTCGAAAAAGGACCAGGAACTCACTGTGGATTTTTTCGCTAACGGGATGACCACTATGACCCAAAAGGGCGATAAGGTACTGATCCTGCTGCCCTGTAAACGCCCGGGCGGAGTGGGAGATTTGCTGGCCAAAGGCCTGGAACGCTTTGGTGCGCTGCCTTTGAAGTACGGGGCAGTAGACGACTGTGAAAAAGTTGTGGAGTTATTGTTTGAAGAAAGGCCGCAAGTTATTGTTGCCAATCCGGCTCAAATGCTCTTAGTAGCCTATTGCTACCGGCAGCAAGTAGAGAAGGGGGCTATCCCGTTTAATCTGCAGGCGATACTCTTAAGCACGGACTATGTTGCCGACAGTCTCAAAGAACGTTTGACCGAGATTTTTGAATGTCCGATTCACGAGCATTACGGCATGACGGAAATGGGCCTGGGCGGCGGTGTGTCTTGCAGTGGGCTTCACGGCTATCACTTACGGGAAGCGGATATGTACTGGGAAGTGGTGGACCAAAATGGGAAAGCTCTGCCCGTAGGAGAATACGGAGAAATTGTTTTTACCACTTTAACCCGGGAAGCCATGCCTCTTATCCGCTATGCCACCGGGGATAAAGGACGATTCCTTTCGGAGCCCTGCCCGTGTGGCAGTATTTTACCGCGGCTGGATAAAGTCCAGCAACGTTTGGACAGTCCGCTGGACCTGCCCGCTCTGACCGAAATTATTTTTATGTTCGACGGGATCGTTGATTTTCAAGGTAAGTTGGTTGGAGACGAGCTACTCCTTACTCTCTTTTGTCTGGAAGCCGGACATCAGTGGACTCCGCGGGATATTATTAATGCGTTGCCCTGTAAAACAGAATTGGTAGTTCAATATGGTATACCGGCTCATATGTACCAATTGAAAAAAAGACAAATTAGCCTAGAGACGTCAAGATAAAGGACCAAAATAATCAATAAATATATAAGAAATCAATATATAAGAAAGATGTAAGAAAAGGAAAAGGGTAATGAAAAATAAAAGGAATAAAATCGGAATAATCATAATGTTGGTAGCCTGTCTGCTGATGCTATTCGGCTGCAGCGGCGGCGAACAAGGCGTGCAAGGGGATAATAAGCAGGAAGCGGGTATTGAAAACGGGACCATGCCGACCATCACCGTTGGCAGACCCGGACTGGATATTAAAATTGCCTGTATTATTGTAGCTTCCGAGATGGGTTATTATGAGGATGAAGGTGTCAATGTGGAATTTAAGCAGATTTCTAATCTGGCCGACGGTATGACTGCTGTAACTCAAAACAAATTAGATGTTCTGCCTTTCGGCGTAATTCCTTCTGCTACCTTTATTGCGCAAGGAGCGGATGCTGTAGTTTTCGCTGGGACTATTTCTGAAGGTAGCGAAGCTATTTGCTTGCCTGAAAATGCTGACAAATATAAAGAACCGGCAGATTTCCAAGGCACAAAAATTGGCTGCTACCGTATGGAAACTGGACATATGGTTATGAAAGGATTGTTGCGGGAAGCCGGGTTGGATGTGAATGGAGGGGATGTGGAATTTATCTATTTGGACAGCATGGCCTCCATAGCTGAAGCTGTAAAAAAAGGTGATGTAGACCTGGGCTTTATCAATAGCGGCTACGGTTATATCGCTAAAAAGAACGGGCTTGAAGTGGCTTTTAAAGTAGCTGATTTTAATCCGGACTTTCCTTGCTGCCGGCAAACAACCAACAGTAAAGCTCTGGTGGAGAAACGCGATGGTTTGGTGAAATTTATGATTGCCAATTTACGCGGCTATCAAACCCTGATGACAGATAAAGAAACCTCCATTGCTGCTTTAGCCAGCTATTCGGGACAGGATGCAGACTATGTGGAAAATGTGATTTACGGGACTGCCGACTATGAAGCTGCGATGAAGATTTCGCTGGACCCGAATAAAAATAAGGTTTGTGAATTTTACGAGATCATGAAAGCAAATGGGGATATCGGCGCCAATACCCAATACCAAATGGAAGATCATCTGGACACTAGCATCTATGAGGATGCCTTGAACGAAATGCTTAAACGGGAACCGGACAATGCCATGTTCAAACAGTTGTTAGAAGAATTTAAAGTCAATAATCTGTAACTAAAAAGACAAGGAGTTAAATGATGGGAGCCATTTCAATTAAGGAACTTTCCTTTTCCTATACAGACCACAATCAATCATATTTAGCCCTAGACAATGTGAATCTTCAGATAAACGATGGCGAATTTGTCTGCTTGATTGGACATTCCGGCTGCGGTAAAACAACCTTGTTGAAAATTCTGGCAGGACTAATGCTGCCCGACAAAGGCGAAATCCGACTTGGCGATCGCCTTCTCCAAGGGCCGGGGACTGATAGGGCGGTGGTTTTTCAGCATTACTCCTTGTTCCCTTGGATGACAGTTCTACAAAATGTCGAATTTGGTATTCGGCAAGCCAAGAAAAAAATGCCGAAGAGACAAGCTCAGCAGTTGGCCCTGAAATACTTGGATAAGGTAGGGATGGCAGCTTTCAGCGCCAAATATCCCTACCAATTGTCCGGCGGGATGCAGCAACGGGTGGCGATTGCTCGTGCTTTAGCCATGGACGCGGAGATACTTTTACTGGACGAACCCTTTGGAGCATTGGATACCAAAAGAAGAAAGGACTTACAGCGATTGCTGGAACAATTGTGGAACAATGGGGGACAACGCAAAACTGTACTTTTTGTGACTCATGATATTGACGAAGCCATTCTATTGGCAGACCGTATTATTTTTATGCGCCCGGGTAAAATCACAGCTTGCTTAAAAGTTCCTTACGAGAGACCACGCAAGCAGGAAGAGATATCGAAGTCTCCCAACTATGAAAAACTCAAGGCCGATTTGCAGCAATTATTCTATCTTGATTCGGAGTTGAAAAAGCATGAAGAAGATCTTTAATCTGCCGTTCCTTGTGGCTCATCTATTGCTTCTTATCCTTATTGTGACGGTTTTACAACAGGGCCAAAAAGCAGTACAGCCGAATACGGCATTTTTAGTGGGCATTGGCCTTATTGAATTATTGTACCTTTATAAACTTTGGCGAGCCCGGAGCAAGGAAAAATCTCTTAAGGCACCGTCGGATATTGTAGTTTTGGTTTGGATATTTCTATTGATCTGGGAGATTACGGTTACGCAATTGAATATTATGCATCCAGTATTAGTTCCGGCCCCGGAAGATGTCTTTCATGTTTTTCCGACCCAATACCGGACCCTGCTGGAGGGGGTTGTTTCCTCTCTGCAATTATTGCTAATCGGTTTTTTCTTAGGCTTAAGCTTCGGTGTCATCCTGGGTTTGCCTGTCGGCTGGATTCCACGTTTACGGGATGTTTGTTTTCCGATTGCCAATGTGTTGGCTCCGATTCCTCCTGTTGTTTTTGCGCCCTACCTGATTGCGATCATGCCGACTTTTCGCAGTGCTTCCGCGCTGGTTATTCTTTTGGGAATTTTTTGGCCTACTCTTTTGGGGATGATTATCCGAGTCGGTTCGATTGACAGACGCATTTTGGAATCGGCTCGAGTCCTGAATGTGGATAACCGCACCATGGTGTTGAAAATATTGTTTCCCTACGTTTTACCTGGTGTAGTTTCAGGATTGAAGGTGTCCTTAACTACCTCGGTCATTATGCTTACTTTTGCTGAAATGATGGGTGCCACTAAAGGAATGGGTTTTTATATTATTAACTATACCCACTATGCCAACTATACCAATGTGGTGGCCGGGTTTATTGTGGTAGGTGTGGTTGTTACCTTTCTAAATTGGGTGGTAGGCATTGTCCAAACCAAAGCAATAAAGTGGCAGTAAGTATTAACTGCATTCAAATAGATTACCTCCATATATATCGACCCCCAAACGTTAGCTTTTTAGGTCTAACTTTTGGGGGTCACCTGTTTTTCGAAAACACTCTTTTTTAACTTCTTTGCATTAATAGTCTAATAATTATTATTAATAATCATTGTTAATAATCATTGTAGAGTACCAGGAAGAAGAATCCTATTCCCTGGGTTCCTGCATTATACTTCATACCAAATCTTTGACTGGTTGCTACCACATCACAACCACTGCCCTCAAGGGATAGGTGGATTTTGTCCGGAAACCTGCAGGGTTCATTTGTTATTGCTGCACATTCTTTACAAATGGTACAACATCCTGGTCCGGCAACCTTTCCCCCGAGGCTATTTACTTTTTCTTCAAGTTTTTTGGAGACATCTGCAATTATCTGCATTCCTTCATTAAATTCTCTTCTTGTCTTTATTGATATTATTTTATTTACAAGTATCGAGTGTTTATAAGCTTTTATTCTTGCTATGTTAGTCTCAAGGGTTCCGCTAAGTGGAGGACATGCATAGTTCTTTCCATAGTTGCCACAGGAATTTCTCGCACACCGAGAAAAAACTGTTTCACTAAAAACAATATCGTCTATTTCTATCTCTTTATATTCATCAAAACCTGTCTCTTCTATTGCTTTTATTAATTCTTCTCTGATAGTCATGACTGGTTATAGCACTCTCCTTTTACTTACATTGATTATACTACATCTTAAACAAGTTTTAGATTCTTATCTTAGCCTTCAATATTAATTAGGCATTGCTGAGGGAACGTAAAATATCCAAATTATGGTCAGTAGAAGCTGGATAAATCAGCTAGCGAAAAGACAGAATAAGAAAAAATGGCCTAAAAATAACAGCCTGAAAACTTCTTAGCAAACTGACAAAATTCAAAACAGGTGAGGTGGAAAAATGCATAGTTATCGTAACCAGCACAAAAGAAAGGTAACAGTAATTGTTGCAGCAGCTTTGATTTTCTGTCTTTTCTTATCGGCAATTGCTATTGCTGCTCTTGGAGATCGGACTTTGGGCCAAGGCTCCCGTGGTTCTGAGGTCAAAGATCTGCAAAAAAGACTCACACAACTAGGTTACCAATTGGGTAAAGTGGACGGTATTTACGGTGAAAAAACTGCAGCAGCGGTAACCAGATTTCAAAAAGAAAGAGGTTTGAAAGCTGACGGTATAGCCGGCAAAGAGACAATCGCAGCTTTAAAAAAATTGACCGGGGAAAGCCAAAATGCTTCCGGCAAACAAGTAGGTTTTAAAAACTCCGATGTTCAATTATTGGCTCAATGTATCTATTCTGAAGGTCGCGGTGAACCTTATGTTGGGCAAGTTGCGATCGGTGCTTGTGTAATGAATCGTATTAAGCATCCTTCCTTTCCCAATACCATCGCAGGAATAATCTATCAACCGGGAGCATTCTCAGCAGTGGATGACGGACAAATAAATTTGCAACCCGATGAGACGGCCTTTAAAGCGGCTCGGGAAGCAATGAACGGTTCTGATCCAACCGGAGGAGCTATTTATTATTTTAATCCTGACAAGACCAGCAATAAATTTATCTGGTCACGGCCGCAAATTAAGAAAATCGGCAAACATATTTTTGCACGCTAGGTGGGATAAAGAATGAGAGAAAGAACTAAAAGGAAAATCTTAGCTTTTACTTCTGCTACTTTGGCCGTTGCCTTCGTAGCTTCTTTAGGTTGGGGAGTTTACCAATACCAAATGTTGCAGCAGTATAAGCTTGAAACTGAAAACAATTACCAAAGAGCTCTAAATGATTTGGTAACAACCTTAAATGAAGTGGAAACCAGCATGGCTAAAGTAAAAATTGCCAACACCCCGGTTCAGCAACTGCTCTATCTCGGAGAGACTTGGAAAGGAAGCATAGATGCTGTGGGCAATCTTAGTGAGTTGCCGGCTGACGAAGTCGGTATCAATTATGTGGACACGCTGGTCAATCAAGTTGGCGATTTTAGCAAAACCATGAGTAGAAAAATAGCCTCCCTGGAAAATATGGATTCCGAAGATCTCAAAATTTTCAATGACATGCACGAAAGAGTTATCGAAACAAACAGGTCGATTCAGAAATTGGCCAACGAATTTTATACCGAAAATCTACCATGGGTTGATAAACCCCCAGGCTTGCTACAAAAAATGGGCTTTGGAAAAAGCATGAGAGCCTCTGCTGAAGGCGGAGAAAGTGAGGGCCAAGACGAGCAAGCCGGCCAACAAGAGCAACAACAGCAGGGTCAGCAGCAAACTCCGACCTCGCTGCGCGGCGGGCTTCAGCAATTAGATGCCAGTTTACAAAAATATCCGCCCTTTACTTATCAAGGGGAGTTAGATAAACACATTGTGGCTAAACCCCTTGGTTTACCGGACGGGGAAATAAATGAAAATAAGGCTGTTGCCGTAGCAAAAGACTTTTTACAAAATATTGGCTATAAAGAGGCTACCCCTCAAGTTACCGGCCTTTCGCAAGAGCCCTTGGGAGGTTTTGATCTAACTTATAAAGACGCTTATTTGGAAATCAGCAAAAAGGGCGGTGTGGTAACCTATTTCCGTGATCAGAGAGAAGTCAGCGACCGTAAACTGGAGCTGAAAGAAGCATTAGGAAAAGCAACTCAAACTCTGGCCAAACTGGACTGGAAACTGGACGTGACTTCCACTCAGGATTTTGGTTCCTATGTCCAAATAGAGTTGGTCCCTTCCGAAGAAAATGTACGGCTGTACCCAGATAAAATAAGACTGACTGTGGCTATGGATAACGGCCAAATAATAGGTTTTGATGCCAGTCCCTATTATGCTTACCACCATAAACGCAATCTTAAACCGGCGCTGACGATGGCAGAGGCTAAGGAGAAATTAAAAAAAGACTTCAAAATTCTGGAGAACCGCTTGGCTGTCATCTCGAAGATCGGTACTGAAGAAGCTTTGTGTTATGAGTTTAGGGGCACGGCCTATGGCGAAGAATATTTAGTATATATTAATGCTAACGACGGCTCAGAAGAGAAAATTAGCCGTGTAATCAACACACCAAATGGCAAACTTATCCAGTAAAAGGACAAAAATAGATAGTAAAAAATCTTTATATTATTTCTGGCAAAGGATTAGAATTAGCTTGAAAAAAAAGAGAATAACGGCTAAAATAAGTTGATGTGAAAATTTAAAGCAGAGAAATTTTTTCTCTGCTTACTTATTTTGGAATTAGCCGCACTATTCCTATTTTTTCTTCAAAATAATGGACAATACCATGGTTTTAGATGTTCTTAACAAGTATGTATTTAAAAAATGCATAAGAATCATAAAACTTGTCAAAAAAGTAGATGCTGGAGTTTTAAGTTTTGATGTATTAAAATTCTAATAACGAATATTTATTGGAAAGTTTCGGCTGACACTTATTCCACTGAAGGAGGAGCTTGAATGAGCCTATATGAAAAAATCAAGGACAAAATTTATAGCAACTTGCAGCAGGCCGCGATAAAAGCTCAGGTTAGTGGTGAAATCAATTTTGCGGAACTCCCTTCCTTTGTGCTCGAAGAACCGCGGGAAAAACAAC